>JBHLPB010000105.1:0-8292 GCA_048939905.1 Promethearchaeota archaeon | reverse complement strand
TATAAGCTTCACATTCTCTCAACCGAATTATCAGGATGGAGTCTTCACAATCTCAGTAACAATAAGGCCTCACACGACTGACTTCCGACTGGTCAGTGCAGTCGAACCCACAAGTTCCACCGGTACTATTGAGGTTTCAGTATACTACGGAGATGTTGACAACGCCCAAGGCATAGCTGGCGTTACTGGAATCACCGTCGTGAATTCATCTGGGCCTGTTCTATTCACACCTTTCGATGATAATGGAGGATACTATAGAATCCAGATTGATGCAGACCAATTCGGTCTAGGACTTCAGACTTTCAACATAACCTTCTCTTGGGCTGGACCGAAATATCAGACAAAATGGTTGTTGGCAACAGCAAACGTTGTCGGCGTGGACTCTCGGCTGACCTTAATGGAGGCATCCGAACCGACTTCCTACGGCGATTCAATGAGTTACATCTTCTTCTACAGTGAAGTTGGCGGCGCCGGGATTACCAACACAAGCTATGGTGGCGGAAACGTACACGTCTACGTTGATTTTCAAGGAGAAACAGTAGACCTCGCACAAGTCACAATATCGGAGATTGATCCCGTAGTTCAGGCTGGCAACTACTCCATTTCATTCAGCACAACAATCTTTGACCACACCGGCCTAATCTACATGAATGTCTACATCAATTGGACTGCGGGAGCGTTTCCATACTTCACCAATCGCTCTGATGTCATCTCTGTCAGAGTCTTGCCTAGGGACACTCTCGTTTCGATAACTCCTCCCTCACCAACCTATTATGGTGAAACCGGATGGTTCACATTCTCATACGATGATGTGACCGGTGGGGGGAACGTTCCCATTGAGAATGATACTGCCCTACACGTTTCTCTCAACATAGCTGCATCAGTCAACTACATCTCAGCGCAGAAGATCTTCAACGTGACCTTTGATACTAGCCAATTCCTCCAACCGTTGGGCACAAGGGCATTCACGCTCGATGTAACCTGGGGAGGAGCTCCGTTCTACGCGAACCGTACAGGCCGTGCGGTGTCCATATTGCTTCTCGCACATCTGACAATTCTCAACTTCCAGTCCCCAGCCCCTACACCATTCCTTGACAACGTCACCTTCACTGTAACTTGGACCGATGTCACAAGCGACAACACCGGCATTGCTGGGGCCACCTTAGCGTTGTACGACGGAGTCACACCTATTGGCTCTTCGTTCTATACAGTAACTGACTACTTGAATGGACAATATGAAGTTGAGCTGAGCACCGCCTACTATTCTTCACCTGGTTCGTATCTGTTGAGAGTTGAGCTCACCACGTCAGATTTCTACATCCTCGATGCTGCAGACCAGCGAACCTTCAACGTTCGTCAGAGGCCGACTCTTGTGTCAGTCGAACCTACAGGCGCTTTCCCGTACTATTCAACCATGGACTTTGTGGTAAACTATCAAGATCTACTTACCTTGGCCGTTGTAGGAAACGGTTCAGGCTTTGTCAGCTTTGACATATTGAATGGGTCTTCTTGGCTCCATAGTATCTCATGGAACGCCGCATTCCAGCATTATGAACTGTCAGTAGAAACTTCCAACCAGCCAACGCTGGCCATCGGTACCCGGTATGTACTCGAGATTCGGATGAGCTATGCTAGTCAATCTCCCTACTATGGACCCGACACAACCCTAATGGAGTTCGAGTTGAGATCCAGAGCCTCTGAGCTTGTTGTAGTGGATTCTCCAGACCCCGCTGCATACCTCAATCTCGCTACATTCACTGTGTTCTACAGAGACACTGACGCCGCAGGTTCTGTTGGAATAGATGCTGACAGCGTCACAGTGTATCTAGGTGCCACTCCTCTTGCATCGTCGACAAGCAACCTCGGAGGTGGCTATTACGAGATTTCTGTTAACACTACTGTGATAGGCGCGCCTGGTTTGTACGCGCTAACAGTCGAAGCTACCTATCCTACAGCCATTCCTTATCACGACGCAGCTCAGACCGATGTCAACGTGGTGGTATCCAACAGGGAAACGTACGTTGAGCTCTTGGCACCTCCACTTCAGACTCCGTACCTGGACATGGTGACCTTTAGATTCGCATTTGTGGACGTCGGTCACGAAACACGAATCACTGGAATCACGGAATCCGAGCTAGACGTATGGGGTGAAGAAACGCCAATAAGCCCCGCTGACTTCATTCTCACCCAGATTGGCGACTACTACGAGTTTGAAGTGAACTCCACGGATCTCACGGCAATTCTTGTCAGCAACTACAATCTCACAATTCGGGTCGATGTGAACAACTCGGTAGCACCTTACTACTGGGATGCAACCACAAGAGTGCGTGTGACAGTAACCCAACGGTTCATGACCTACTCCCCAGAGCCAATCGATTCGGTTAGCTTCGGAGGCACTCTGAGCATCAGGTTCAACCTCTCTGACGCGACGCGCGGATGGCCAGTGACCGGTGTGGATATCGCCTTCGATGGTCAGACCGTGACCCTCACAGAGGGTGTCAACTTTTGGATAGCTCCAGGTACGGGAGTGAATGCAGGCAGCTACACAATCGACGTCAATACAACGGCGCTGGGCAGCCCCGGCGATGCCTATTTCGACCTTGATGTGTCGTGGTCAAGTGGCGCACCATACTACGCGGCTCTGCCGACCATCGTTGTCACCGGCTACATTCAGGACATTGAAACAAGCCTCACGGCCTTTGATTCCGTGATTCAAGGGCCTTGGAAAGGTTCAGCGTTCGTGCAAGTCAACTACACAAGCATATACGACGGTAGCGGAATCGCTGAAGCGAATGTCAGGTGGATTTGGCCGGCAGCTAACGGTAGCACGGGATGGATGTCAGACCCCCTAGGCATTGGGACATATGAGGAATTCATTTCGATTCCAGCCGCAATCGATGCTGGCACCTATTTGCTAACTATTGAGGCCAATAAGGCTGATTACCGGTTGGCTCAGACCTTCGTAACTTTGGTTGTGTCACCTCTCCCCTCTGCCCTCCAGATTGTATCCCCCACTGGATCATATGTGGAGATTGACAAGGGTAGTAGCATACCCGTGGCTGTCTACCTCAGCGAGGGAGGCTTGCCGGTTGATGATCAGTATCTGATTGCAGTGAGTGCAACATTGGAGGGAACGCAGTATGCACTGGCATACAATGGAACCGAGGGGTACTATGAGGGAACGCTGCCTGGAAGTGCGACAGGTTTGCTTGATGTTGGAGTGGCCTACAGCGTACGTTTCACAGCTCAGCTTAGGAACTATGAGCCCGCTACAAGTCAGTTTACAATCGGCGTGGTAGAGTCAAGATCCTCTCTAGCATTCATCGGAACAACAAGTGATGAGATGTTCGCAACCTTCACTGAGATTGTAGTCTACACGGTCAATCTTACTGCACCAGACTTACCTCCCTACCCCCTGCTTCTTCCAGGAGCCGAGGTCAAGTGGTTCATTAGCGAGGCGGGGGCAAGTGGCAACTTCACGGACTTGGGCGGAGGTATCTACAGCGCTGATATCAACACAACCGAGATTGGATATGGCATCTGGGGACTGACCATCAGAGCGAATCCTACCGAAGCGGACATTGCAAGTACCAAGACACAAGGGATCCTAACGATAACACGGATTCCGACGACTGTAGTCACTCCACCACAAGTGTCTGAAGTAGTCTATTGGGGTTGGTTTGGCTTCCTAGACTTTCAGTATTGGGATGAGTTCCGTAATACCGGGATAGTTGACGCTGATGTCACCGTATCGTTCCCAGGGATCACCCTCGCTGCGAGCTACGTTGACAACGGTACGTATAGGGTTGATATCGACACTCGACTTTTGCCAGCTGCGGAGAATGTCGTCAGCAAGTATGCTTTGACCATTAGCTTCTCCAAACCAAGCTATCAAGAAGCCAGCGAGCTGGTCTACGTCAACCTGAAAGAAGTACCCATGGAGATTGTTGTTGAATCAGTGCAGTACACTCCCGAATACGTTGGGTCACTCAGTAGTGTAACAGACCTTCAGGTTCCTATAGGTGACCTTGTCAATATCACCTTGCTCTACAACGATACCGAGTTCTCTGAGGGGATAGTTGGAGGTCTTGAGGGGGCCATCGCAACTCCGAATAGCTTCTTGAGGGGCCCCACAATCGAGCCATACCTTAACGTGACCTTCTACGAGCTGGGTGATGGATACTACAGCCTAATCTTTGACACAAGAGATTCTGCAATAGCGGCGACCGTTTCCGATGTGCCCTATACGCTCTTCCTTGAGATGTTTCTAGGGAATCATACCCGACGAGATTATCTATGTCGGATACAGGTAATCGAAACTCCAACAGAGCTTGTTCTGCTGAATGAGCTTCCAGATGAACTCATCAATGGTCAGAGCTTCGCGCTTGAGGTGCTCTACAATGATACATGGCACGGCGAGAGTATTCCCGGCGCTTCTCTCGAAGTGAGTACTGTGCCCAACATCGCTAGTGTGACTTATGTGGACTCGTCCTCGATCCCTGGCCTTTATTTGGTTACTATATCACCTGAGGGCTTATGGAACTCCGGGTCTGGCTTTCTTGTTATTTCGGCGGATCTGGGAACCTTCCTCGAGGCTACGCTGGATAATATACGAATCACTGTCGTGTGGAATGATGTGGATGTGCTCACCAGAAACCTGGCGCAGTATGGTTTCCCCATCGCAATGATTGTCATTCTTGTTTTGGTAGGTTATGTAAGAATATGGAGCGTACCCAAGAGACTCCGCCAGATCAATAGCCAGCTTAAGACAATTCGGAAGGGCAAGATTCCTGACGGCATCAAAGAAGTAAAGAGCCGTCAGGAATTGGTCGCTGATCTTTTCAACGATACATTCCAGGAACTCGGAATCAAGCGAGCATCTTACCAGATGCCAGAAGAGTCGGTCGAAATCGAAGTACCAGAGATGGGCGAGCTTCTGATGCAGCTAGCAATCCTCACAAATCTCAGCGCCGAAGAACTTGATGAGTTCAAGGCGGACATCGCGAAGATGCGAGTAAGCGAACAGGCAACGTTTGTGAAGGAAGTCATTGACCAGGAAGCAGTCCGTGCCGCTCGCCGCGAAGGCAAGAGTGTCGAGGAGATACTTGAGCAAGTGTCGGCACAGGCACGCCGCAGAATCAGAGACCTCGAGGAACCGGAGGAGAGGTTTCCTGCGCCCATTGTGAAACCTGTCGAAGAGCCTCCTGAGAAAGTCGAAAGAGTAATCGACACCAAGGAGCCAGCTGTTGAGGAACTCGCTCCTGTAGAAGAAGAGGTTCCTGAGCGGTTAAGTGCTTTTGAGCTAGATGAACTCAAGGCTGAGCTCATAAGAAGAGGTGTGCCAAGTCACGAGATCGATGTAATCATTGAGCAGGCCAAGAAGCTACCACGTGAGATGGTTGAGGAGCTCATCAAGAGTGTTGGAAAGGGTGAGTAGTAGACTGTCGCATACTCACTCCTCTCGCTCTTCTCCATTTCCGAGGAAGTGTGAGAGAGGTAGGGTAGTTCCTGAGATGACGGGCTTTGTTCTAGATGTGCGCCGGACTGGATACTGAGGATGCTTCGACAAAGTATACTTGAAGTACATCTTTGACTCCTCAACAAAGACATGCACCTGCGCACAACTGGCCAGAGCCTTTCCGCCCGCAGGTCTGCTAGGACTCCTTGGAGACGATGGTGCAGAGATGACCGTGGCTATTCCTCTCTGAAGGGTGAATGTCATCAGCTTTGTCGCCATATGCGTGAGATGTTGAAGCCCCTCGCCAGTGATGCCTTCGGAAAGGTACAGGTCCGGAAGGCCCGCCACGATGAGCAGTCGGGCACGAACACGATCGAAGAAGGACTCGAGCTGGTTCATAACAAGGTCGTAGGTCTGGGATGAGTTGAAGGCACGCGAGATGTAGATCTTGTCCATTACATCCTCCGGCTCTAGTTCAAGCTCAAAGGCATGGTCTCTGATTTTCTCGATTCTTATGATGTTGGCACTGTCAATGACAATCGTGGGACTGTTGGCGCCGCCCTGGTCTTCTAGAAGCTGAGCATGGACAGCAAAACGTAGCAGGTCATCATTTAGACTTCGGGCTCCATAGAAGAGATGCAAGAGTCCCATCTCAAGACCTCCTCCCAGCAGCTTGTCAATGCTGACAATCCCACTGCTTATACCACGTCTTCGTATTCTGTCAGCTGTACTGAATCCCAGGGTGATTCCGGGCTCGGTTCCCTTCATGTCACATTGCAGTGTTCTCTGAGGTTTTTATCCACCCCCAAAATCCGCGGGTTTGCGGAGACATTTCGGAGACACTTTAAATGACCCGCGTGCAGGTATATCTACCAGGCCGGGAGGATCAAATGACAAAGAAGCAGAAAATCCGTGTATGCCCTCGATGTGGTAGCAGCAAGATTCGAGAGGCTAAGACTTCTGTCAGTGGCTGGCTGGTTCCCACAACATACTATTGCTCAGATGAGTCCTGTGGCTATTCAGGTCCTGTCTACGTCGAGGTTGAACCCGATGAGGCAGAACACCTCCGACGTGTTATCAACGGAAACGAGGACTAGTCAAAGGCATATCTAGACCAGAAGCCTTGGTTAGGTAGTAGATTTAAAAAGGAGCCATGACGTTTCCAGTTCTTAGGGTGACTACAAGATGGTTAGTTACGAAGGTTTCGAATGGCCTGATGACTTGTACTACACTGATGACCAAATCTGGGTGAAGAAGGAGAACGGGAAGGTTCGCCTGGGCTTCACGACTTTTGGAATGGATCTCGCTGGCAAGATCAAATTCGTAAGACTAAGACCTGCCGGCAAGAAAATAGCCGCTGGTCGCAGCATAGGCACGCTCGAATCGGGCAAGTGGACCGGACCAGTAAAGTCCCCTCTCTCGGGTACCATTGCAGAGGTGAACGAGGGACTCAAGGACAATCCTGGTACCCTGAACGATGATCCATATGGTGCTGGTTGGGTCGCTGTTCTTGAACCCGATGACTTCGAAGGTGAAAAGGGAAACCTGCAAGGTGCCGATGGCCTCGAGGACTGGGTCAAGAAGGACTACGCTGAAAAGAAGGCCATGTAGATTAAGGCTGTGTGGCCGGTCATCCGGCCCACAACCATTTCACTTTCCTCAAGCTGTTGTTTCAGACTGAGTCGGCTCTCATCTTGTGCTTTGTATGAACGACCTTTGCTTCTCCTGCTGCCTTTCCCACCTCTTACGTTCTGAACGCAACTGAAAAAGGTGTATATCCTTGTAGATCAGACCTTCCTCTTTTGGTGGTAGACTTCTTTCGACACGTTCCTTCTCAGGTGTGTAGATTAGAGAATCGCCAAATTCCGCAACATTAGCGAAGAAACAATAGGCGTAGATGGATCTGCGCGCATCAAAGTGGGCTGCTTTGAAGTCAGCTGTAACCGGTGTGAAGGCTGGGTTGAACACTAGGTCCACTGGAGGTTCAGAGTTCTTTAGCTCCACCCTCAGATCCATGTCCAGAAAGTCCCGACATATGACAATTGCAATCCTTCCAAACTCTGTGTTGCAAATGAGGGTTCTCCTGGGGAGTGTTCCAGTTTCTATTCCCTCGATGAACCTTTCATCTTTGTGTCGTATAGTGGCTGGAATGTGCTTCTCCTGTTTCCAAAGGATTCCATCTGGTCCTACGACCACACAGAGATTCTGCTTTGTTACATCATCATGGTACGAGCCTGGTATAATGTACATTCTGTAGACCTTGGCTAGGCGGGTTATTTCTTCTAGTAATTCGTCGTAGTTGAGGTCGATGGTCATTTCCGGGAAAAGTAGGATATTGACTCCTTCTCTTTGAGCGAATTCTATCATGCTCTTGACTCTAGATCTTACTGCTTCGACTTTATCATGCCTTAGACGTAGAAAGCCATCACCCTTCATCTCATAGAATTCGTTTAGGATATCGCTTGTCTTGGAAACTCCTATCTGGGCGATGCCAACCCTACATTCCATTCTCTGATTCATTAAGTGTTCTTTGAGCAGATTCCTATACACGAGTTCGTATTTTCTCTGACCCATTTCTTCTCTGGCCATTGTTGCTCTTTCGGTGAACTGACGAACTTCACCTATTCTTGGAGAGAGGCTGGTTTCTACAGGACAGGAAGGGGCGACAATGCCCAATGTGCTTCTGGAGATAGATGGTTCTGTAATTATTTCTAAGGCCGAAACTAGAATACTCTCTTCCTTTTCGACCATGTCTACGCGACCTAAAATCTCTCTCTCCTTGTGCTTGTGACCCGATTTACTGAAGAGTTCAGCCGCTGACTTCAGATATTTAG
>JBHLPB010000104.1:0-8312 GCA_048939905.1 Promethearchaeota archaeon | reverse complement strand
GAGGTGAGAAAGAAATCGTTCGGCGTCTTATCGGTCGTCGATAAAAAGGGTCGTCCGCACTCCACAGGAATACTCTATGGGGTTTCACCCCCTCAGTCCAAGTTGGCGTTTTACATCATAGTAGGTAGCGGATACGCAAAGGTGCGACACATCAAGAAGAATCCCAATGTATCGCTTGTTGTCACGTTCCCTCACTACTACATCCGTTTCGCACCCGCTAGCTACGCGATGTTTCGAGGTGTTGCGGATTTCGTCCCAATAGATAACGATGAGGTACAGTGGGCCTTTAGACAGAAGAGAATTCTCAGGATGAGTATTAACACCGTTTCTGAAGGGCATGATATCGTTGTAATCAGGATACGACCCGAACCGACCGTCTTCTGTTATGGACTCGGAATTGGATTGCTCGATTCGCGCAGGTCCCCTGAAACTGGAAGCTACAAGGTCACAATTCCAGAACACAGGCTCTAGGTGCTTGGGCCCCCTCACGAAAGGAACCTCTTGAGAACACGCAATGCTCTCAGAGTTATCCATTTCGATGTCCTGCCCTTCTCTTCTATGTCACAAACCATCTTACCATTGAAGGTGTTCTTGAGAAGCCACCTGCCGCCTTTACCACGATTTGACACGACGAAGTCTATGGATTCCTGCATTCTCTCGTCTTTCACGCCCAGCTCTGTGAGGATGTCGAGCACTTCAAGCACATCGGATTGGTAGAAGATTGGGAATCCGAATCTCTTCCACCCTGCTTTCTCCTTCCGAGTACCATCAGGATTCCTTAGGTACTTGTATATCTGGTTCTCCAGAATGACCTCCACATAGCGATCCATGATGTCCTGAACCTTGTTCGAGAGCTTCCTTGTCGGAATTCTCGAGAGCCCTTTGAGTACCTTCACGGCTCCCATGTAACAATTGACCGGGAAGACCTTTGATGAGTCAATAGGAAATGCTCTGCAGAGCCATCCCTCATTCTCGGTGTCGTAGTAGTCCACTTGGAAGTCGATGAGCGCCTTGACCCGAGGATCGTCCACGTAACCAAAGTGTACCATGTAGAACAGTATATTGCCGTCAATACAACACCCATCCTTGACGACACTAGCACGTCCTTTCTCTGTCTTTGGAAGGCTAATGAGGAAATGTCCCGATTCGCGCTGAAAGAGAAAGACGTGCTCCAACGCCCTTTCCATCTCGGGAGTTCTCCTAGCTCCCAACTCTGCTAGAATGAGTAGATTGTGTGTCGTTGCCCTGTACTTCGGATTATACATGTCTTCGCGTTTTCCCCAGAACCCCTCAGAGTCCTGCGCTTCTAGGAATCTCTTGACGCAGTCGCTCCGCATCACGGCATCCTGTGCTTCGATAACCTCTTTGTCCTCAGGACTCTTGTCGAGTATTTGCTGCAGAGTCCAGAATCGAACACTTGGGTTGCTTGTTTCAAGTAGCCATTCGATGGTGTCATCTTGGAGAAACGAGGTATGATCCATAGCATGTCTTCAGATGTCGACCGATTAAAGTCTTCCAGATTCATCAATGGCTTCAACTGGTGTCTTTGGACACTACTACTAGAGGTCGAAACCGGTCTTCCCTGTTCCCCAAGAGTCAAGGGCTTTCTGCAATTCATCGTGTTCTTTGGCTGCTTTCTTGATTGAAATGCCGCTCATCTTGGCATCAATCGCCTGTCGAAAAGCCCTTGCACCAGCCGTTGGCCCATCCGGGTGAGCATGGATTCCTGCCCCTGTGCCTATCACAATGTCTGGACCAAGATCATCTATCACTTCTTCAACGTGGCCTGGACTTATTCCCCCACTGGGCATTGGCGCAGTCTGCTCAATATGATGAAGTGGCATTACCATGTCGTGAGCCATCAGCAAGAACCTCTCCTTGAGCATTGGAGCCTTTCCATAGGGTGCTGGGAATACTGTGATGTCGGAGCCACATATGCGTGGGAGTTTCCCGATGACGATGTTTGTTCCAATGCCGATGTTTGGGGCATAAGAGATGGCTCCTGTGATGTCCATGTGGGCCAGAACAGGAACATTGATTGACGGATCTTCACATACATGACGGAAAGCCGAGTATCCGACAGCTAAGAAGTTGATCATGAGCCCGTTGGTACCCAACTCTATGGCCCTCTCTGCATTCTCGAAGAGCTTCGGGACGCTGTCCGTTATGTTGATGGTGAGTAGAGTCTTCTCTCCCTTCTGGGCATCGGCTTTGTCAATCGCTTCCATGAACAACGGTATTCTCTCTTCTAGAGTGTTGAAGCTTGGATCGGCTAGAAGTTCGTCGTCTTTGATGATGTCTGCTCCCCCGACCGCCGCCTGGTAGCACAAATCTGCTCCCATTTTGGCTGACGTATACACACAGGGCTTGATCATGTTGTTGACAAAGGGTCTTTCCTTCACACCAAGCAGTTTCCTCAGCCCTTTGACACCGAACTTCGGTCCCCTGAATCCCTTGAGCCAGCTCTTTGGAAATCTCATGTCAAGGCATTTTATGGGTCCTAGTGAGATATTGCCGATCACCGTGGAGAGTAACATCGGAATCTGTTGTCCGAAGTTCTCCCATGGGAATGCAATCTGGATAATGTAGTGCCTTCTTTCAAGATCGCTCGGAAGGCTGAACTCGTATTGGGGCGTTTCGTAGACACCTACAACTTTGGCAACATGCCTCTTTCTGACTGCTGCGGTTTCTCCAGGAACGAGCGTCCACGTTCCTGTACTCTGCTCAACAGCTGCACCCATGGCAAGTTCCTTGGCATCCAGAAACGGCGGCAGTCTCGTATAGTAGGTACAGATCACATGCTTCTCAACATCAATAGCATCTGGTAGTGCATCAGGTAGGGCTTCTAAGGGGAGCCTTTTCATCGTTATCAACCGTCGTGATTGATAGGAAGACCATCTTATGTCCTTTTGGACCTCATCTAGAATCTCAGTTACTGATTATGGACTGGTGAACCGGTCAGCACCTAGAGTTTGGTTTATCAATGACAATGGGTGTGTCCAGACCACTGAGTTTCTCGGTGTAGACTATGATTGAGATCACTGAAGTAGCCAAGAAATCTGGAATCCCGGAGAAGTATCTAGAGCAATACGGTAAGTACATGGCAAAGGTCAATCTAGACATCCGGAAGGAGCTTGGCGAGCGAAAGGGCAAGCTTGTACTTGTCACAGCGACTAATCCAACTCCGGCAGGAGAGGGAAAGACAACCAACTCAATTGGACTCTCGATGGCCCTCAATGCTCTGGGACACAAGACGGTAGTCACACTCAGAGAGCCTTCCCTAGGCCCTGTCTTCGGAGTCAAGGGAGGTGCCGCAGGTGGAGGTAAGTCCAGAGTTCTGCCCTTTGAGCAAATCAACCTGATGTTTACGTCCGACTTCCCCGCGGTGTCGGCTGCGCATAATCTACTGTCAGCGATGATTGACAACTACATCCATCACGAGAAGGTGCCCGAGATTGATGTAAGGAGGGTCTACTGGCCGCGGAATATGGACATGAATGACCGGGCATTGAGAAAGGTGATAGTGGGTCTTGGTGGTCGTTTTGATGGATTTCCTCGTGAGGACAGCTTTGTCATCACAGCTGCCTCGGAGGTAATGGCCATTCTTGGCCTTGCAAAGGACTATGCTGACCTGAAGAAGCGCCTTGGTGACATTCTCATCGCCAGGACTTCTGCTCTCAAAGAGATGCACGCAAGAGACCTCAAAGCCGAGGGGGCGATGTCAGTTCTGCTGCGAGATGCTCTCAAGCCAAACCTCGTTCAGACAATCGAAGGCACGCCTGCGTTCATACACACCGGCCCATTTGCAAACATTGCACACGGCACCAGCTCAGTGATTGCCACAGATATGGCACTAAGGCTGTTCGACTACGTTGTAATTGAGGCAGGATTTGGTGCGGATCTTGGCGCAGAGAAGTTCTTCAACATAGTCACGCGTGCAGGCGACTTCGGGGTTGATGCAGTAGTCGTTGTCACAACCATTCGTGCCCTGAAATACCATGGCCGAGATGATTTGGAGGCTGGTTTTCCGAACCTCGAGGCACATATGGAGAACATCAGCGGTTTTGGTGTTCCTGCCGTAGTGGCCCTCAACAGATTCCCAGACGACACCGAGGACGAGATTGAACTTCTGAGATCTTTTTGCGGCAAACAGGGTTGGAGAATGGAGGTTTCTGAGGTCTTTGCAGAAGGAAGTGAAGGCGGCAAGGCTCTAGCTCAGTCTGTTGTAGATACAATCGAAACCGAGCCCAGTACTGGCATACAATATACCTATGATCTAGAGGACAGCCTCAAGGAGAAGATCTCCAAAGTCGCCACCAAAATCTACGGATCTGCAGGTGTCGAATACATGGCCGGGGCACGAGGCAGAATCCGTTCACTAGAGAAGAGAGGCTATGGCAATCTCCCTGTGTGCATTGCCAAGACACAATTCAGCCTGTCTGACAACAAGGGTCTGAGAGGGCGACCTACCGGAGACGTGGCGGAAGTTGTCGGGGCTGATGTGAGTGCGGGGGCCGGCTTTGCAGTCATATACATGGGCGACATAAGGCTAATGCCCGGTCTCCCCGAAGAGCCTGCAGCGCTCGGAATGGATGTTGACAAGGACGGAGAGATAACAGGAGTCTTCTGAGGAGGTGACCTGTAATGTCTGAAGAAGGTGCGAAACCCATCTGTGACGATCACACAATCAAGGGTAGACGCCTATCCAAACGTCTAAGGAGAGAGATCGGCGCAGAAGTGCAACGACTAACTGAAGAACACGGACTTGCTCCGAAACTAGCTACAGTTATTGTTGGGGAGGACCCTGGGTCCAAGATGTATGTACGTATGAAGCACAAGGCATCAAACAAGGCAGGTATTCTTTCGGATTACCACGACTTGCCTGAGAGCACATCCCAGGATGAGCTCCTTGGACTCATCGATAAGCTGAACCAGGACTCCACTGTCCACGGGATACTGGTTCAGCTTCCGCTTCCTGACCATATTGACGAGAAGGCGATAATTGGCGCAATAGACCCAATGAAGGATGTCGACGGGTTCTCACCTGTGAATGTCTATCGCCTATTCCATGGAGGCGAGGAGCTTAGCTCCGCAACTCCACAAGGGATTGTCGCGATTCTCGATTCGATTGGACTGCAGGACCTATCTGGGAAGCATGCGGTAATCATCAATCGGTCAACGATTGTAGGTAAGCCGCTCATAATGCTCCTTCTCAATCGAAATGCCACAGTCACTGTTTGCCACTCTAGAACCGCCGATCTCCCGTCCTTCACGCAACAAGCCGATGTTCTGGTGAGTGCGATAGGCCGGAGACATGGCGAGAATGACCCCTTCTTCATAACGTCCGAGATGGTCAAGGAGGGCGCAGTAGTGATAGACGTTGCCACTCCTTTCGGAGATGTTGATTTTGAGAACGTGAAGAAGAAGGCAATGTGTGTGACTCCTGTACCCGGAGGAGTCGGTCCGATGACCATCACTATGCTCTTGAAGAATGTCCTGGCCGCTTACCGAGCTTTGGTTGAAGGTGCTACTGAGTAGGTGTCTGGACCTCGTCCCAAACGCTTTTGTGTACCGGTGGGCCGAGCGGGCATCGGTGAATCACTTGAAGGTCATTGAGTGTGTACCCAACTTCTCTGAAGGGCGGCGCAAGGATGTCATTGATGCTTTATCAGACGTAGTTCAGAGCGTAGAGGGTGTACGTCTTCTGGATGTGGAGTTCGATCCGGACCATAATCGATCTGTGTTAACGTTCATCGGAGAACCTCAGAAGGTCAAGGAAGCAGCTTTGAAGGCCGCTGAACTGGCTGTTGAGAAGATCGATCTCACTAAACACGAAGGCGCGCATCCAAGAATGGGTGCAGTTGATGTTGTGCCCTTCATCCCGCTTCACGGCACGACCATTGGGGAATGCATTGAACTCTCAAAGCAGTTTGCAGAGGAGTTCTCGAAGAAGTGTGGAGTTCCTGTTTTCCTCTACAGCAAATCTGCAACACGGCCTGAAAGAGTAGACCTGCCGAACATAAGAGAAGGTGAGTTTGAAGCGCTTAGGGATCAGATTGGTGATGACCCCGCCAAGGACCCTGACTACGGTCCAAAGAGAATCCATCCAACTGCTGGGGCCACAGCCACTGGTGCACGAAACTTCTTGATTGCATTCAATCTTAACCTGAACACAACCAACGTCGACGTGGCGAAGGCCTGCGCAAATGCCGTCAGAGGACTCACTGGTGGGTTTGTCAATGTTCAAGGAATCGGTTTGGACTTGCCTGCCAAGAATTGTGTTCAAGTTTCCCTAAACTTGACACATCCAAAGCGTACCAAGATTCACCAAGTTCTTGAGGTGGTGCGGAATGAGGCCAAGAGATTTGGGGCAACGGTCTTTGAGACCGAGATTGTGGGCATGGTCCCTTTGTTTGCTCTAATTGATGCTCTTAGATACTACCTTCAGCCGGAGAAGTTGGATGAGTCAATGATTCTTGATCTCTACTACTTAGGTGGAGCTGAGGATCCCAGGAGGAAGACCTTCCGCGAGATGACACTCATAGAGTTCGGTGATCAAGTCAAACGGGCTCGGGCAACACCTGGAGGGGGTAGTGTGGCTGCTGCCATGGGGTCCTATGGTGCGGCCTTGGTCGGAATGGTGACTGGACTGTCTCTGTCGGGGCGAAGATTCGTCGCAATCAAGGAGGAAATGCTGAAGCATCGGCATGCTGTGGACCACGACAGAGGGGTGCTCATGGACCTTGTTGAGAAGGACTCGGCTGCTTTCGATGAGGTGATGGCTACTTTCAAGATGTCCGAAGAAACACCTGCAGAAAGAAAGCAGAAGGAGAGCGCAACTGAGAGGGCAACAATCCATGCTGCAGAGGTTCCGCTGCAAACTATGCGCCACTCATTTGAGGCACTCAAACACGCGAAAGCAGCTGCCGAGAAGGGCAACATCAACTCAATAACTGACGCTGGAGTAGCAGCCCACGCCCTCATGGCGGCCATCGAGGGTGCAGCACTCAATGTTCGCATCAACCTAGGTAACATCAAGGACAAGGACTTTGTCAAGAAAACGTCAAGAGATGTTAAGAAGATAATAAGGGATGGTGCGAAGCTCAAAACCGAAGTCCTGGAGATTGTCGAAGCACGGATGAAAGAACTAGCTCAGAGCAACTGAAATCATCCCCAACCACCAACCTTTAGTATAATCGAAGGCGAAGGCCCGTGTTACATGGGTGGTAACCATGCACCTGGGGACTATATATGGAGATGTCTTTGCAGAGCGTGTGCTAGGGAATCTCATCAACTTCAAGACGTTCTGTGATGGTTGTGCTCCTACTTGTGGTGACTGCCGAGTTGGTTATGGGACATTCGTAGGTGACATCGTTGGGATGTATCGCGTCGATGCGCCCGCCACGAAGATGTATGATAACCCGCTGGAAATGCTAGAAGGAACGGAGCTGAAGGAGTGTGATGTCCTGATGCTTGTTGGCGTTCATCATGATTTGATTGCATCAGCAGACGTTCTAGCTGACAAAATGAATGCGAAGGCCGTTATAGCGCCGATAGAGGATCCACAATGGGTTCCACCCGGCCTGCGTGAGCAAGTCAAACAGTCTCTGGATGATGCAGGAATCGAGCATGCATTCCCGAAGCCCTTCTGTACGCTTACTCATGGAGAAGGGAAGCTGATTGACGAATTCATGGACAGATACAAGATAGGCCACCCTGTCTTTGAGGCAGAAGTCAAGGAGGGAAGAATCAGCGAGATTGCAGTGATGCGTTCCTCGCCATGCGGATGTGCATGGTACGTTTCCCAGAAAGTGCGTGGTCTTGACGTCGATGATGAGGATGTTCTCTTTGACACAATCGCCAAGGCACATCATGCCTATCCCTGTACGGGGGCCATGACTGTCGACAGAGAGCTCGGTGATGCCCCACTGCACATTGCGGGATACAACCACAGATATGCAGTCTGCGATGCTATTGGCATTGACTGTCGCGGAGAGGAACCAAAGCATCCACTTGCTAAATAGATTAGATCTCTTCTATAGCTGCTCCAGAACTGATTCTAACATGATGTGGCTGCCCTCCGGCGTTTCTTATCGCCTCAGCCACTTCCCTTTCTCTTCCTGGTGCAAGCGCCAGCATAGTTCCTCCCCCACCACTTCCATTGATCTTGCAACCCAGAGCACCGGCAGCCTTGGCTGCCTCAATCAATCTCTCAATCTTTGGAGTCGATCTCTTCAGGCCCGTCTTGAGGAGATGATGGTGCTGGTCAAGCAGCTCTCCCACATCTCGAGGATCTGGTCGTTCCGTTCTAA
>JBHLPB010000103.1:0-8324 GCA_048939905.1 Promethearchaeota archaeon | reverse complement strand
ATCTCTTTGGGGACATAGGCACTCTGTGTTTTTGTGTAGACTGGGGTCTGCGTGCCAAAGCAGCCATCTGCGGGTCGGGTATAGGTTGTAATGAAGGAGATCATAATCAAGTACACAAGCCCTCACGGTCGTCAAGAAGAGCGTTCCTTTGAATCCGACACGCAAGTTGTTGACCTTCGAATGAGGGCCGCGTTGTCTGTTGACTTGTCTGCACTTGAAGAATGTACCAAGACAGAAACTCTTGATATCTCGCATAATCTCATAGAATCAGTCGATCTGAGTCCTCTTGGGGAATTGAAGGCGCTCAGAAGACTTAGACTCCAAGACAACCGACTCAAGAAACTAGACCTCTGGTCGTTGGCGAAATGTCATGCCTTGGAGTCTATTGACGTTTCCAGCAACCGCTTGGCAACGCTTGATGTTACACCGGTCTTCACCTGCAATGAGATTAGGATGGACTCAACCGTAGTACTAACTTCAGATTCGATTCTCAAGTATGTAGCGAGCCAGAACGATTTGAAGAATCGATTTCATTCCGTGAGAACAGACCGCTCATCATGGACGGCCACTCCGATTATCATTTGGACTGACTATGAAGAACTAATCCGAAGGCTTGGTTGGAGGGTTGTTTGTGACCGAATCCGTTCGATACTTGAAAGGGCTCCTCCCCGATATTGGTTTCATTTGCAGCGGGGACTGCTGGAAGGATTGGGAATGGACGAACTCGCTGGATTAGATGGCGATCCAAGACGGCTTCTCGATGTCGCCAGTGACAACGATGATTCAGAGTCGGCTCTAGATTCCATATATGACCGAGCTGTAGAACTACTATCTAATCAAATCACGACAGGCGGTCCTACTCTCTTTCTGAATATTGGGAAGATGAGAAACACTAGGGCCTCAAAGCTAATTCCTGAGATTACCATGCAGAGGCACGTAGAGATGGAGAGTCTTTCAATCCCTGTCTTGAGAGGTCGAGCATTCCTTCAATCGCTCTGGCTCACCTCCCATGGTTTTCAACTTTTGAAAGCACTGAGAATCGGGCTCTCAACTGATTCAAGGGGACTTGAGGAGGTGAAAGCCGCTGTTGCTGAAATGGGCTATGACTTGAGGATAGAGCGCGTCGATTCTGTCCAACGTATCCATTGGAAAGAAACAACAGAGAGCTACAGAGCTTTCGTATTCAGCCAAGCGCGAGATAAACACCAGTTGATGTAATCACAACTTTGCCCTATTCTCCCGAGTCTCATAATAGTCACGTACCTTCGAGAGTGGACCCACTGTTTCAGTGATGTTTCTGAAGACCGGCAATCCCTCCTCAACGAAGATGTTCCATGCCTTGGCTCGAGCCTCAGGGTATGCGACCTCGGGGATTGTGACTAAGACTGGCTTCCTTTGTTTCTTGACAACATCTTTGCATGCTATTGCCATGACTGTCCAGAACTCACCAATCATCTCAGTCAGCCCCATTATTGTGCCAACTTGATGAATGTGGTGTGCATTCACTTCCAAGATGATAGAGTCGAACCTAGATTCCTCACCAGCAATCCGGATGACCTCCCCAATATTCTCGAAGTCATAGTAGTCCGCAGCCAAGTCTATTGGATTGGCTATGGAGGTGCCCACGTCCTTGATCAAGGGATCAAGTCTGGCCATTGTCTCGTCCGATGTCGGAGGTATCTCCAATCCTGCTTCGATGCACAAGTCCGTATAGACAACGCTTGTTCCTCCGCTTATGGCAAGAACGCCAACATTGTGAGAGGCTGGGGGCGGACTTAGAGAAAAGAGGCCAAGAGTGGCTATGAGGTCCTCAAGAGTTGCAACTGTGGCTACGTTTGCTTGACGGAATGCAGCATCCCAGATTTCATTGCTGCCGGCAAGAGCACCTGTGTGTGAGGATGCTACCCTGGACCCCTCTTCTGACTTGCCGCCCTTCAACACAACGACTGGTTTCTTCTCAGCTAGGTGCTTCAGGTTCTGGAGTAACACGCTACCTTCCTTTGTGCCCTCGATATAGGCCCCGACAACAGCCGTTTCTCTGTCATCAATGAAGTAGTCCAGGATTTCTGCAGGGGTGATGTCTACAGCATTCCCGAAGCTAAACATCTTGCTGAAACCTACACCTGCTTCGACACCTGCAGTGTACGTGCTTATTGCCACTCCTCCGGACTGAGATAGAAAACCAACGTCACCTGCCAACTGCTTGACCGTCGGCATGAACGCCATACCAATCTTTGGATACATCAGACCCATGCAGTTTGGGCCCAGAACTCTAGTTGGGATGGTTTCTGCTATCTTCCTTATCTCTTCCTCGCGCTGTTTCCCCTCCTCTGTTCCGAGCTCTGAGAATCCACTGGTGAAGATGGTCACGCCCTTTGCGCCCTTGACTGAAGCCTCTTTCAACACTTCAGAAACGCCTTGGTAGGGGACTCTGACTATGGCAAAGTCGATGTCTTCGGGAATGTCCGAAACGCTTTGGTACAGCTTATGTCCAAGTGCCTCTCCCTCGCGCCTAGAAACAAACCAGAGCTTCAAATTGTGTGGCCATTGAAGCATTGAGTGCGGCCAGTAGTGGCCCATGGAAGATGAAACGCCGACGATGGCCACGGACTTGATGTCGAGCATCTCTGAGATGGTGTGTCGTTCAGGTGTTGTCATAGGACTTTCTCCGGGCCTGCGTGGTGGGTTTCGACACTGATTTAAGAGTAACGTAGAGGACACAAAGAGAACCGAGTATTCGATAAGGGGCGTCGTGGTCTGGATGTCTGAGAGTCTAAGTCTTGGGGATTTGATTCGAAGGTACAAGAAGCCGCTCGCCGTTTCTCTTGTTGTTTGCATCATCCTTGTCCCTGTCTTCGAGCTGGCAGTGGTTCAAAGAGACAGAAATCGAAACATGGTCTATGGCGAACTCTTCTGGCAAGAGGGTTTCAACGTATACGATCTGAGTGACCAAGACTTGTATGATGACTATGGTGTTCCTGAAGACCACCTCCTCACTGGTGTGTTGAATGTCACCTACGAGTACCCAGTCGTGACGTTGCTCTTCTACGCTGCCTTGGCCGCTATAGAGCCTGGCTTTCACGAACCATATCACTTTCTCGTCAACTGGATATTGGTGCTCTTTGTCCACCTGAATCTGATTCTATTCCTCTATCTTGGCCAGGAGCACCTCGACAGAAGATGGTTTCAACAGCTAGCTATCATGTACTACATCTTTGGTTTCGCGTTTTCCGTCATCTTTCCCAAGGTCGAACCCTTCGTGGACTTGCTGCTACTAACATCACTCTTGCTCTTTGGCAGAAATCGCCCATGGCTAGGATTTGGTGTGCTTGCCC
The DNA here is from genome assembly GCA_048939905.1 of Promethearchaeota archaeon. Taxonomy (GTDB): domain Archaea; phylum Asgardarchaeota; class Thorarchaeia; order Thorarchaeales; family Thorarchaeaceae; genus SMTZ1-83. The sequence continues at coordinate 4,989 of JBHLPB010000103.1, read as the reverse complement.
TTGCATTTCAGGCGAAGCTTTATCCTGCTCTTGTGTTCCCCATCCTGCTGACTGTGGCACCCGTAGCCTCACTGGCCTTCTTTGGGGTCACAGGCTTGACACTTCTGCCACTGGTCGTTTCTGGCATGGGGTATCAGAGTCTTCTCGCTCATCTTCTCAATAGTACCGGCTATGCGTCATTCACCACAAACCCCTTCTTCCTCGGTTGGGGTTTCACTCATCCAATCGTGTTGCTTGCTCCCGCCATACTCACATACTGTTTCTTGCTTGTGGTCTTGGACTCGCGGAATATCGGTCACATTCCTATCCCCACAAGATCTCTTCGTGTGAGTGACTGGCGGTCTGTGGTTGTGTATGCTCTTCCTCTGTTGCTGATGATCTTCTCTTGGACGCAGATATGGTACTACTCTTGGTTCGTGGTTCCAGTGCTACTCATCAGACACCCTGAGGACATGAAGAGGTACCGGTGGATGATTGCGGCTATTTGGATCGCACATTTCTCAGGAATACTCCTGAACATTGAGTACTTTCTTTCAGGACCGATTGCCGAATTACTGGGCCATCTTAGGTCGTTCTAGCCGACTGGGAATCAAGACCCTACAACTAATGATTTGGAGCATCGGCCGGTTTCAGATGTTTGGGACCTAGGGTTGTGGTGTCAGCATGCCCTTTGGGCATGAGAATCGGAGTATCATCGACCGATGCTCCTTGTTGTTTCGCAATGCCTGGATATATATCAATTTATCATATATAATATGAGCACCTATCGGAAAATCGAGGGGTGGTTTGGCGCGTCGGGAGACTAGATGACGCCTCCTACATCATCCCGCAGGACAACAATGATTCGTTGATGTTAACGCGTTCGAAAAATCGACTTACTAGTCGTTTTCCGGAATGAGGTTCTACGCATATCCTATTTATAGACGAAGAGGGAGGGGAACGGGAAGAGTGCGCACTCTGCCGTTGTCTGCATGACTTCGTGTACTTGAGTCATAGGACTCTTGGATTTAATCAGGAGACCTGTTCCATGAGAGCAAACAAGATGTATGGAGTGTTGATTGTACTTCTCCCACTACTTTTCGGAACGATCTTTGTTGGCCCGCAATGGGTCGGACTTTACCAAGGAGATAATGGGACGAGGTCTGTGGATCTTGGCAATGGCATGACTATGGAGTTAGGACCCGAGGAAATCCTAGAAACCTACGTGATTGCTGATGCTCCAACCGAAATGAGTGGGACTGGCAGCAGTCTCTTGGGTTCAGAATATGGTCTTCGTACCGATACTTTCACAGGAGAATCCATGTGGTATGACTCTGGTTCGCAGACAACATCAACAGCAAACCTGAGCGTTCCTCTCGGTGAGGATTGGGAGGGCTATGAGGTCTATGCTGATGTGACCAGCATTACAGAGAACAGAACATGGATTGACAACTCTGATTTCAGTGCTGATACAGACTGGACGTATCTCACGCATGACGAGCCATCAACTTGGGGTCCCTACTCTAACACACTGACATCCCAGTGGGACACAACAGAGGCATTCTTCACGCAGACAGGATACTGGTATGACGACCGGCCGACCACGCAGCTATACGGGTACTGGTATGATGTCGGTGACAAGTCCTATGCAGTTCAGAACCTCACCATAAACCGGGGAGATGTGACGAACCTTGCCATATCTCTGGACTATTGGGCCAACTGTGCTGGTTGGGGGTCATATATGACTGGATTCTTCGAGCTGTTCGTGTCAGTGGGTGACCCTGACAATGGCGGCACCTATCTCTGGAGTATTCAGTTTGATGCTGTCCAAAATGACGAGATATGGTATTCTACGGGACTCATTCCCATAGATCCCGACTTGATCACTCTTCCAGACATCAACCTTTGGATTGGGCTAAGAACCACTCAATTGGAATGGTATCGGTCGAACGACATCCGCCCACAGGGGCGATTCGATGATGTGCTCCTCTACGTAACCGCCAAGGCAACGCCTGAGGAAGTCAACCTACAGATGAATGGAGTCGATGTAGATAATGTCATTCAGGGTGCGAGTCCTGTCCCTGGGCTTGGCACGGTGTTCTATCGGGCACCCGTTCCCTGGACCTCTGGTGCTGCGTACGCGAACTTCTCCTGGACCCCTACTCCACTTCCACCCGACCCCAACTTCGACATCAATGTTGATATCAATGCAGACGTAACGGTCTATGCTAGAAGCTACAACGTGGACACGATATATGACACTGAAACGTTCGGTCTGGGTGAGAGCTACACGGTTCAGAATGCTACTGACGTAAGATGGAGCAGCAATTTCTACGTGGCTGTACCAGGAGGCTATTCCTCCAACTACTTCTACAATCTATCAATTCCTTCAAACCGTGACTTTGATTTCGTTGCAGAACCCACGCAAAGGACCACAAACCTGACCTCCGGCTGGAGTTACGGAAACCCCGGGGACGGTTTCGTGAACGTGTCAGCCTACCAGATTACACTGGATGAACAGAATGGCTTCTGGCTTCTAGGAGGATCATCGCCGAACCTTGTGTCAACCATCGAGGTCTGGGATTCAGGTCTAGGTCAGTGGGTCAGCACTCGAACGTTCAGAGCTGACGAAGACACTAGGTTCAGAGCTATGCTGTCTTCCAGTTACCAGAATGACCTCGTCAACTTCACGGTCTACGACTCAAGTGGTGCAGTCTGGTATCAACTTCAAGCGACGGTTGACGCATCAGGGTATGCAGTGACTGGTTTTGTCAATCTTGATGCATACAATTCCTCAGTCGGGTCTTGGCAGGTGCAGGCATACGTGACAGACTTCGTTTCTGCAGGGGCAGTGCACAACATAGGCTTCTTCTCAAGAGTCTTCGAAATCGAGCACGGTACTGAGATGGCAGTTCAGTACCCCTTGGGATCTGAGTCAACTTGGACCAAGAATGTCACCTACGGTGAATTAGTGTTGCTGCAGCTTCGAGTCAACGACACTGACAATGGCGATCTTCTGGCTGGCGGAACTATGGACTACACGTGGGCCGGACCGGATGGAAGTCTCAGTGACTTGGGTACTGGAGAATACAGCATCACTCTGGATACGAATGACCTACCATCGAACGGACAGTATGATATAGACCTACAGTGGGACTTGGCTTTCTACGATTCGCTATCTAGAACCTTCACTCTGAACGTTATCTACACAACCGAGCTTCTCTCATCAGATGCTCCGGGTGTAGATGTTCCGAGCGGTTACGACGCGGATCTGGAGGTCTACTTTGAGGATCAGAACTCTCAGCCCATTACAGGAGCATCAATCATTGCAAATTGGAGTTTGGATGACTATACCGTTACACCGGTTGGTGGAAGTCCTGGATACTATTCGTTGAGCCTCGAAACTGATGCCGTAGCACTCGACATCTACAATGTCCAAATAACGGCAAGTAAAGACTTCTTCGAGTCTCGGGTTATTCTACTCTCAGTCCAGGTAAGAGAGCTGTTCACTTCTGCAATCCCGTCAACTAGCCAATTGTCCCTCCCAGTTGGTTATACAACCTCCTTCACCATAACATACACAGACACCGACCATGGTCTTCCGATCAATGGTGCAGAGAGCGCCATAAGATGCAACTGGTCAGACGTCCATTCATTTGGCGATCAGAATTACACAGTTGTTCAGACAGCTCCCGGGCTCTATGAGGTCACCATCTTCTCCGAGGACCTAGATGTCCTAGGGGCATATCGGGTCGACTTCTTTGTAGAAACCTATGGGGCGCAGAACCATACATTCGCAGTGACTGTAGTCTTAAGGACTCACCTTACGTCATTCTTCCTTGTCAACCCGATTAACCCAACGCCATATACCGGTGATGTGGCAGTCTACGTTTCCTATTTCGATGTTGATGCCAATGTTGGAATCGAGAATGGTTCCGTTGTTGGCTACAACGTCCAGATGAGCGTAACTAGCTCACTACTACCATCAGTTAGCTATTCTATCGTGAACGGGTCAAGTCCGGGTGAATACCTCATTCTGATTCCTGCGAATCAATGGATGTCAATTGATGTGAAGGATCTGACAATCGTTGTGAACTGGACTGGTCCGACCGTGAAGTACTATGACAGTTTCATCAACACCCAGGTTAGAATCACTGGTGCCCCGACTGACATCTTCATCGGGGAAAGTCCAGTCATGACCGCGTATGGAGAGAATCTCAGTTTCACAGTAGTCTACTACGATGTGGGCGATGCGACAGGGGTTGTCAACAGTACCGGGCCATATGCTGGGAATGTTCATTTCTTCATAGAAGTATTGACTGCAGGTCAAGCGTTGACACAGAGTCACATGACTATTACCGAGATTGATCCGTTTGGAAGCCCGGGTGAGTATCGGATTGAGTTCAACACTACCTACCTAAGCGGTATGATCGCGTGTGAGCTCAGGGTTTCAATCAATTGGACCTACGGTGCCATGCCACTGTACGAGAATCAGACTCTTCTCATCACTGTACACTCAACATACCGCCAGACCATTGTTGACTATACACCACTGCCTGTGACTGCCTATGATGAACTGGTCAACCTCAGCCTGACATACAGGGATGTGCTTTCATCTACCAACATCCCTAACAGCGGGAGCCTTCAAATCACCACTCCTGGCTATTCGTTCTCGGTCTACTATGACGGAGATGCCACCCGAGTATTCTTCGTCGAGGTGAACACTGCTTCATTCCTAGCTCCCGGAGGCCACAGTTTCGATGTACAAGTTGTCTGGTCAGGAAACCCATTCTATCAGAATCGCACTATCAGCATCTCAATCACAGTAAGAGAACGCTACACATCCCTCACTCATGGCTCATACACTCCTGTCCAATACAACAATGACCTTACCCTGCTGTTTTCATATACTGACCTTGATGACTTCACGACTACTGGAATGGATGGCGGTACACTGACTGTCATCGGTATGGCTGGAGAATACACAGTCACGGACAACAATGACGGCAC
>JBHLPB010000102.1:0-8387 GCA_048939905.1 Promethearchaeota archaeon | reverse complement strand
CTGTCTGATGATACAGTGATAGAATCACTTTCAATCTCGAATCTCCAAGGCTGTCTGTTGGCTGCTGATGGCGCAATCCTTGCAGCCTCTAATGCAGCTCTAATCCACTTCTCGCCGTCGATATCCCCACTCGTGACGAGCTTTTCGAGATTCTTTCGCCGATACTGCTTGGAAGAAACTCCCACCCGATCAGCATTATCCTTTGAGTACCCGATGGGAGTGAGTCCGAGTATGCGCTCTTTCCCTTCTAGATTGACTTGTTTCAAGACGCCTTCTCGTCTATAGAACCCTCCAACCCAACAAGAATTCATACCGAGAGCTGTGGCTTCAAGGATGACTCCTTCGCCTAGATACCCTGTGGCAGATTGAACATTTGGTGCTTCCATGTCGCCAATGAACACAACGTAGTACGGAGTCTGTGTGACTTTGTAAAAGAACTCACCAACTGCGCCCTTGAAGACATCTTTCCCAGAGTCTTTAACAAGAACTGCTCTGGCACCGGAAAATGGTCTGAATTCATCACAGACTCGCTCGATTCCTGTAGTCACGTCATCTTCCGGAACTTCTCCGGAATATTCCCTGTGAGAGTGTCGTAGGAAGATTGCTTCATACCATGAATCGACAGGGATCTCCATATTGACCGAATGGATTTTGAAATCAATGATACATTAGTGCTTACCATAGGGGCAAAACGAAATGGCGCCGAGGGTGAGATTCGAACTCACGCTTCCGAAGAAACTGGTTTTCAAGACCAGCGCCTTAATCCGGGCTTGGCTACCTCGGCGTGGATATCTGTCATGCCCGAGCAACAGACGGCTGCTCTCGGTTGGAAACGCCTTTTAAGCTTCCTGCAGTGGTTGGCTGCTGAGAGAATATGACCTCCAAGCGTGGTTTCAGATATCACGAACACACAGCAGACATTACCATTGAGTGCTGGGCCCCAACACTAGAAGCTGCGTTCGAAGAGGGGGCACTAGCCACATTCGAGGTAATCCTAGACACCTCAACGGTCCAACCCAGCAGCTCGATTGACATCAATGTTCAAGGAGTGGATCTCCAAGAGCTATTGGTAGAATGGATAGGAATGCTTCTCTCACTCATCGACATCAATATCCAGTTCTACTCGAAGTTTGAGATACTAGAGTTGGCAGAGGACTCCGATGGGTTCAGACTCAGAGGCCGCGCCTGGGGCGAAGATATCGATCTTGAGCGTCATGACACGCGAACTGATGTGAAGGCCATGACGTATGCAGACATGAAGATTGAACAGACATCTGAAGCCACAACACTGTGGTTTACGGTTGATCTCTAGGAGACCTTCATATGGGGCTGGAAGTGGCAATCCCTGATACTTCACTGGTCGACTGTTCTGACCTTCGGCAAAAGACGGTCAAGGTCGGTTCATTGGCCAGAGCAATGGCTGTCTTTCGGGTTGACATCGTGACTGTCTACGAAACAGGCCAAGTTCCATCAAGCCAGAGGAAGGACGTGGCCCTGCTCGTCAGACTCCTTGAGTATATGGACACTCCACAGTATCTGAGAAAGAGGGTCTTTCCCATTTCCCCGTCGTTGAAATACGCAGGACTCTTGCCACCTCTCAGGACATCAAGTCACCCCTTGATTACCAGCCCTGAAGACCTGACCGAAGGGATGCACAGATGGGGCATTCAAGTAAGAGATGGGCAGGTGGACATCGGAATTGAACAGCTCATTGCACATCCGGAACCAGTGAGCGAGCGCGATTCTACTCTATTCCGTGTAGTTGGCACGAAACCGAAGATCAGACTAGAGGTGGCAAGTCGTGATGAGGTGGAGGAGTACTGGGGTTTCAAGGTCGCAAGAATCGGCAGTCTTTCACAGAAACTTCGCGAGGCCTCTGGATCAACTAGAGTTGTATTCTCCAGAAAGGCCTCTTCCTATGCCAGTCTAGAGGAGGAAATAAAGTCCACAGTAGCCAATACCAAATCTGTACTCGCAGTGTTTGGTGGGCCAAGGCGGGGAGTAAGTGAGCTATTCCCTGATGAGAAGAACGAGATGAAGAAGCATGTCGACTTCTGGGTCAATACTATCCCTGACCAAGGCACAGAAACCGTGCGCTTGGAGGAAGCGATACTAGTGAGTCTTGGACTGCTCAACAAGTCTGTAGGAGCAATAGTGGCGAGACCCGGTTTCTACAACTGAGAGGGTGACGCTGTCATACCCGTGAGCTTTATAGAAGAATCATCTCATGAGTGGAGGAACAGAATCTGCAACCAAGGGGAACAGGTTGATATCTGAAAGAGTCAGGCACCTGAGAGAACAGAGTATCGGTACAAGGCCCTACATATCTACCGAGAGGGCCGAGCTGATGACCGAGTTCTATCAGAGTGGCACCGCAGACAGCGTTTCCGTTCCAGTTGCGCGTGCTATGGCCTTCAAACACGTCTTGGAGAACAAGACGATATGCATCAATGAGGGAGAGTTGATTGTTGGCGAGAGAGGCCCGGCACCGAGAGCCACTCCCACTTATCCCGAGCTATGTTGTCATTCGATTCAAGACCTAGACATAGCAGACTCGAGAGAGAGAACTCCATTCTCAGTTTCTGATGAAGCCAGAGCCACCTACAGTGACAGGATAATTCCATTCTGGAAAGGCAAGACCATGAGGGAACGTGTCTTTGCAGCAATGTCCGATGAGTGGAAGGCCGCTTTCGAAGCTGGTGTCTACACAGAGTTCATGGAGCAGAGGGCACCCGGTCATGCCATTCTAGACGATAAGATTTACCATAGAGGTCTACTTGACTTCAAGGAGGACATCAGACGAAAGCTCTCAGAGATCGACCATGAGAATGACCCCGATGCGAACTTGAAAGAGGAGGAGCTAAAGGCTATTGACATTGCAGCTGATGCTCTAATCACCTTTGCAAAACGGCACGCGGACAAGGCGAATGACCTTGCCAAGAAAGAGGAGGACCCAGTGAGGAAGAAAGAGCTCCTGAGAATGGCTGAGATTTGCACGCATGTACCGTCCAACCCTCCCAGAGATTTCTGGGAAGCACTCCAGATGTACTGGTTTGTACATCTTGCAGTCATAATAGAGCTCAATGTCTGGGACTCTTTCAACCCCGGCCGATTGGACCTCAATCTCTACCCCTTCTACAAGAAGGAAACAGAAGAAGGGACACTTAGCAGAGAGTCTGCGAAGGAACTCCTGCACTGCTTCTGGGTGAAGTTCAACAATCAACCAGCCCCTCCGAAGGTAGAGATCACTGAACAGCAGAGCGGCACGTATCAGGACTTCGCATTGATTAACACAGGAGGGCTGACTGAGGGCGGTGTTGACGCGGTAAACGACCTGTCCTATCTCATTCTTGAAGTTATGAACGAGATGCGTCTGATTCAACCAAGTGTCTGTATCCAGATCAGCGAGAAGAATCCCGATCGATTCCTGAAGGCCGCCATAGATGTCATCAAGGAAGGGTTCGGACAGCCATCAGTCTTCAACACAGATGTGATTCTTGAAGAGTTCCTCCGCCAGGGAAAGTCGATTGAGGACGCGCGAGCTGGAGGTCCAAGTGGCTGCGTGACCATAAGCGCCTTTGGTAAGGAGAGCTGCACACTCACAGGATACTGCAATTGGCCGAAGATACTTGAGATAACCTTCAATAATGGATTGGACCCTAAGACCGGAAGGAGGGTCGGCCTGGAAACCGGCAATCCAACCGATTTCGAATCCTTTGAGGAGTTCATGGATGCATACAGAAAGCAGCTGAAATACTTCGTTGACATCAAGATTGAGGGAAATAGCATCATTGAGCGGCTTTATGCAGAGCACATGCCGACGCCTGTCATGTCGCTATTCTTTGACGACTGCATAGCAAAAGCCAAGGACTACCATGATGGTGGTCCAAGATACAACTCGACGTACATACAAGGCGTAGGTATGGGGACCCTTACCGACTCTCTATCAGCTGTGAAGTTTCATGTTTTCGACAAGAAGAATCTCACAATGGGAGAGCTTCTAACAGCAATCAGAAACGACTTCGAGGGCCACGAACCAGTTCGTCAGATACTCGTGAACAAGACACCGACATACGGCAATGATGACGACTATGCTGACACCCTTGCTCAGGCCGCATTTGAGGCATATTTCGACGTTCTAGACGGCAGGCCAAACACAAAAGGTGGCGAATACAGAGTCAATCTTCTCCCGACAACCGTTCACATCTACTTTGGACAGGTGACAGGTGCCACTCCAAACGGACGTAGATCTGGACGCCCACTCTCAGACGGGGTTTCACCCTCCCATGGTGCGGATACAAATGGCATCACGGCGGTGATCAAGTCGGTTGCCAAGATTGATCATGTTAGAACTGGAGGGACCTTGCTCAATCAGAAACTCATGCCTGACATTCTGGCTGACGAGTCGGGCCGCACAAAGCTTGCCCACCTGGTGAGGGCATACTTCAAACTTGGCGGCCACCACATTCAGTTCAACGTGATTAACAGGGGGACTCTCTTGGAGGCTCAGCAGAAGCCCGAGGAGTACAGAAACCTCATTGTGCGTGTCGCCGGGTACAGCGACTACTTTGTTAACATCGGGAAGGCGCTACAGGACGAGATCATCGCCAGAACCGAGCAACATCGTTTCTAACCTGGTCTGTAGGGCTCTTCATGCACCATGTGGCCCACAATCAATTTGAGGTAGAACAATGGTATGAACCATTCAAGCCCGGGCACCGAAACAACCACATACAGGCTCATCAACAGTCCAAGACTAAACAGAGTCACTGACATTGGCCGCTTCAAGTAGAGCGGTGTCACAACTAGTATCAAAGACGCTGCAATCAAGAAGCCATAGACGGCTGCGAAGTAGAACCAATCTAGACTGAGGAAGAACACTGCAATCAGCAGAGGATGAATGAAATGGACAACAATGAATCCAAGGTGCTGTCTTGGTCCCTGTTCTTCCCGGTGATACCAGCGCTTGGCTGTGGATGTGGAGTTAGCCACGACACCTCCCGCGATGTCAAAGGCGATGAATGCCGCTACTGCAATCTGAATCAAATCCCACCCAAGGCCAGCATAGAACTGGTAGACAATCAGGCTGCAACCGCCAAGGAATCCAGCAGTCAACACTAGGACTATCTCGGCTCGTGTTGCTCCCGGCCCAATCAGCTCATCTACTATTCTTGATAGTCCCTTGCCTTTCTCAGGATACTCCCAATCAATTGACATCTTCTTACCACCCAGAGATTTCCTCGTACTGTCATCGGCGTACAGACGCCACAATAAACGTTGCCGAAGACGATTCGGTGCCTACGTGAATGGTCGATTTGGTCAGTGGGCAAGTTTTAAAAACGGACTTCTGCTTGGCGCGCGCAGTAGTAAGAATAGCTCGGTCTTGACAATTTAGCAATTTAAAGCCAGATTGACTGGGCTGCAAAACTGCTGGTGATTTCAGATGGCTCATAGGAAGAAGCATGCGCCAAGAAGAGGCAGTCTTGCCTACCTCCCAAGAGGTCGGGCATCGAAGTTTCTGCCACGAATTAAGAACTGGCCTTCCTGGAACGAAGAAGAACCCAAACTTCTCGGATTCGTCGGTTACAAGGCAGGTATGTCACATGCAGTGATGACTGTTCAGAATCCAAACAGCCCGTTCAAGGGACAGGAGAGAGTTATTCCCGTTACAATCATTGACACACCACCAATCAGACCTTTCTCCATTCGTGGATACAAGACGACTCCCTATGGTACCAAGCTAGTCACTGAAGTACTGGCAGACAACCTCTCTGATGACCTACGAAGGGTGAAACCTCTACCCAAGAAGTACAAACACAAGGCTAAGATGAAAGAGTTCGAGTCGAATCTCGAGTCAATGACAGAGATTCGCATGTTGGTTCATACTCAGCCACGGATTGCAGGAGTTTCCAAGAAGAAGCCTGACATCTCCGAGTACAAAGTGGGTGCGCGTAGCGTTCAAGAGGCGTTTGACTACGCCAAGAGCATCCTCGGTAACGATGTGCGTGTGGCTGACATACTCCGAGAGGGCACACTCATCGACTCGATTGCTGTGACCAAGGGGCACGGATTCCAGGGTCCTGTGCGCCGCTGGGGGGTCAGAATCCTTCAACACAAGTCACGCAAGACCAAGCGAGGCGTGGGCTGTATTGGTCCATGGTCGCCGACAAACATACGCTACAGTGTCCCTCGACCTGGTCAGACAGGTTATCATACACGCACCAGCTTCAATAACGAAGTCCTGAAGATGGGTGAGAGAGGAGAAGAGATCACTCCCTCTGGGGGCTTCGTGAACTATGGCGTGATACGGGGTGACTATGTCATTCTGTGGGGGTCTGTTCCAGGCCCTGTCAAAAGGCCTCTGAGGATGAGATTCGCGATTCGACCAAAGAGATCGCACCTCGGTCAAGTGACCCAGGTCAGCTACATCAGCACCGCGTCGAAGCAGTAATGGGAGGATGACGATTAATGACAAGCGTAAAGACATATTCGTTGAAGGGAAAAGCCGGTCCCAAGATTCAACTCCCCGCGCAGTTTGACACTCCATACCGACCTGATGTGATCAAGAGGGCTGTGTTGGCGGTCCAATCCAGAAGGCGTCAACCACACGGTGTAGATGAGCTAGCAGGGAAACGTACTACAGCTGAGAGTTGGCAGACAGGTCACGGCCGGTCTAGAATGCCTCGCGTGAAGGGTTCTGGCACTATCGCAGCGAACAAGGCTGCCTTTGCCCCAGGAACCGTCGGTGGAAGAGTAGCACACCCTCCCGAAGCTAGGAAGGTCATTATTGAGCGAATCAATAAGAAAGAGAATCGATTGGCCATTCGATCTGCCATTGCGGCCACTGCAGACAAAGGTCTAGTCAGTTCTAGAGGTCACAGGATTGACTCAGTCCCCGATGTCCCTCTAGTTGTTACTGATGAGCTGGAGTCGTTGAAGACGACCAAGAAAGTCCACGAGGTGGTGACTTCGTTGGGCCTTGTAGAAGACCTTGACAGAGCAAAGAAGGGTCGAGGGATTAGAGCCGGTAAAGGCAAGATGCGTGGTAGAAAGATGAAGACTCCCAAGTCCTTCCTTATCGTAGTGGGAGAAGATATGGGAATTGGAAGAGCCGCAAGGAACCTAGTCGGTGTGGACGTAGCAGAGGTCCATGGCTTGAATGCCGATCTGTTGGCCCCCGGAACACATCCCGGGCGGCTTGTATTGTGGACTACCTCAGCGATTGAGCGCCTGGAGAAAGAGGCCCTGTTCATGTGAGGTGAAATAGAATGGATCCGAATCAAGTAATCATTCGTCCAGTGGTGACGGAAGCAAGCCTAGAGGCTGTTGACAGTCACAATAAGCTCACTTTCTTTGTGGACAGGAGAGCAAACAAGAACACAATCCGCTGGGCCGTGGAGAGCCTCTACGAGGTTGTTGTGGAGAAAGTCAACACGATGATAATGCCCGATGGACAGAAGAAGGCATTCGTGCGGCTCGCGCCGGACTACAGCGCAGCAGAGGTGGCGACAAACCTCGGGATATTCTAAGGAGGCGGTCATATGGGTAAACGAGTCTTAGTACAACGCAAGGGTCGAGGTACAACTCAGTGGAGAAGTCCTAGCCACAAGAAGATTGCCAGAGCTAGACATCCCAAGTGGGCTCCTGACAAGACGTATGTTGGCAGAGTACTCAACCTCTATCATGAATCAGGAAGAGGCGCCCCTCTTGCTGAGCTACGGTATGAGGGCGAGTCCAAGCTTCACTACATGATTGCTCCCGAGGGAATCCAAGTCGGTCAGATTGTTGAATGCGGTGAAGATGCTGCACTGCAGAATGGCAACACTATGATGCTGCAACACATTCCTGAAGGCACACCAGTCTACAACATTGAGGGCAGCCCTGGAGATGGAGGTAAGTATGTGCGCTCCTCAGGTCTGACAGCAACAATTGTTTCTATAGATCCGAGCAAGGCTATGGTAAGACTGCCAAGTGGCCAACAGAAAGCCTTCAGTCCCAGGTGCAGGGCCACCATCGGTATAGTTGCTGGCGGTGGCAGGACCGAGAAACCCTTCCTGAAGGCCGGTGCGGTCTGGCACCACACTCGAGTGAAGGCGAGGAAGTGGCCTGTGACCAGAGGCGCTGCCATGAATGCAGCCAGTCATCCACATGGTGGCGGTTCACATCAGTCACCGGGTAGACCCAGCACAGTAAGTAGACACGCTCCACCTGGTCGAAAAGTGGGGAACATAGCGGCAAGACGTACTGGACGCAAGAAGTAGAGATGTGATTCTCTCTTCTATTCCTGTACCCTTGACGTTCATTGCGGGCCATTCAGTCCTAGGTAATATCCACATTCATATCTCTCAAGTATGTCCTCTCTCAAGAGGACTAGTAATGCGTCTCAT
>JBHLPB010000101.1:0-8389 GCA_048939905.1 Promethearchaeota archaeon | reverse complement strand
GATATACTGCCACATCGTTTACAACATACAGAGTTGGATCAACAGGGCAGACATCAGCGCAAGTTCCACACGCAGTGCATGCGTCTGTTACTTTCCACATCATGTTCAGTCACTTCACCTTGCGGACTAATCCATTAGTCCTACAATGCTGGGCCGCCCACTGTCACATTTAAACTTAGGCGTTGGACTAGAAACCAAAAGGGAGAGCACAGATGCGGACGAAACTGACATTGCTTTGCCGTTCTACTCTTGCACACCCTCAAAGATCTTGTTGATTACGTTTCGATATTCTTCAAGGGCTTTCCTACCACCTTTAGTCATCTTAAGAACCGTGTGAGGTTTCTTTCCCAGAAACTCCTTTCTTACTTCGATATAACCCGCATCTTCAAGCCTGCTTATGTGTGAAGATAGGTTCCCCCATGTCAGCCCAGTCCGACGCATCAAGAAGAGGAAATCTGCCTCATCAACAACATATAGCTGAGTCATAATCTGCAATCGTGCGGGCTGGTGGATGAGCTTGTTGAATTCCACTGGCCGTCCTTCGTCCTCAGAGGTCAACAGACCCCTCCTCCAGTATATCGACTATGGGAAACCTACGGACGAAGAGGGAGTATCTGACAGAACCCAGCATCATAAAGGAGAACCCCCACACGATGAAGTAGATAGGCGATACGATGTTTGGGTCCACTGTGGGAGTCACGCCGACTAAAACTCCAGTGATGGTCATGAGAGCACCGAAGAGGTAGTAACGATTCTGTCCACTCTTTTCCTTGAGGTATCCTGACGGAACCCACATTATCAAGCCGAAGGCAGCAGGGATCCATCTGTACACCAAATCTTCGTCGATAATCCCAGTTCCCACGGAGTAGATTATCGCGGCCACTGACACAACAAGCAACACCAACACAGCTACGAATCTGACGGTCACTCTTGGCGGTTCATCTTCATACAGCTTCACGTATCCAATCCTGGGATAGATGTACTTCTTCCTAATCATCTCAAAGAAAGGAGGAAGGAAGATGATATAGAAGACCACAAAGATGGAGATAAACCCTGGCTGCAAGACGAATAGCGGCATTGAAGCCAATATCAGACCCAGTAACAGCTCAGTAAAGCCATCCTGCATCAGTTCACGGAACGACGCCTGTTCGACAAATCTCAAGTCCTTTTCTTCATTCATTTGTATTCACTTGGCAAAGTAGTCTGTATGGCAAAGTTCTTTGCAGACTTATAAACCCTTGTTACAAAGCAGACGGTTCCTTCAGTTATGCCACTTCGGAACTTTGAAAAGAGGACTACCAAGCCGCCCAGAGAACAATCAAATAGAGAGTATGAGGGCAAAACCAGATACTCCAGTAGGTGACGCATATGAAAGAAACGTCTGGCCAGAAGACTTCAGAAGAGAGGTTTGCCAGACGTCTTGGTCTCGCTGGAGCCACGAATCTCGGCTTGGGCGCAATGCTCGGTGGTGGAATCTACGTAATCTCAGGCATTGCAGCTGGCATGATTGGACCGGCTCTGATCTTTGCCTACATGGCGACTGGGTTTCTCACAGTGTTCACGGCAATCAACTATGCTGAACTCGCGTCATCAATCCCGAAGCAAGGTGGTGGCTACACATTTGTTCAGGAAACGTATGGAGGATTCCCAGGATTCCTTACTGGTTGGTTTCTGCTCGTCGGGAACATTGTTGCATGCGGACTGTATTCTTTGGCTGTGGCCCATACCATTGCTCTTCTGATTCCAGGATCGGGGCCTGAAACTGTGGGACTCATCGCGGTCACGATCATAGCGTTCACCTTCATCACAAACACGGTCAGCGTGAAGAGTGTGAGCGGTGTGCTTGGAGTGTTCAACATCGCCCAATCGGTCGTGCTCTTCTCATTCATTGGAATAGGACTGCTCTCAATTCAACCGTCCAATCTTAACCCGCTCTTTGCTCCAGGAACAGGAATCATGGAGTTCATGGCCACAGTTTCCTTCATCTATATCAGCTTCATCGGCTACGAACTGATAACCACAGCGTCTGAGGAGATTAAGGAACCCGCCAAGAACATTCCTAGAGCAATCCTCCTGACTCTGCTCATAGCTACTGGCATCTATGTTGCAGCCGCCATCGTGATTGTGGGCGTTGTCCCATACCTTGAGGTTGCTGGTCTTGATTCCCCCGTCCCAGTTGCCCATGTGTTCAGCACGATGCTGGGGCCCGCAGCGTTCTACTTCGGCCTTGCGGGTATGGCTGCATCGAACTACGCCGCTCTCAATGCCACCTTCCTTTCAACAGCGAGAGTCGCCTACGCTCTCGGGAGAGACAGATACCTGCCCAAGTTCTTGGAGGGGGTCAGTTCCAGATTCAAGACTCCTATTCCAGCTCTCTTTGTATCACTGGTTGCAGTGAGTGCGTTCGCGCTAACAGGAAGAGTCGACCTGGTAGCATCTCTGGCAGGACTCGCCTACCTAGTCGGACAGACCGTCGTGAACTCCTCGGTCTTGAGATTGAGAGAACACCAGCTCATAGTGCCGGGCACATTCAAGGCACGGTTCTACCCTGCGTTCCCGATTCTTGGGGTTGCCATCTGCCTGCTGTTTATAGTCAACCAATCCTTTGAAGCTCTTCAGATGGGCTTTTGGCTTGCTGCTATCGGACTGGTCATCTTTCTGGCCTATGGACGGAGTAGGAACAGAAGACATCTAGATGAAACTCGACCTGTAAGGACAGCTGAGACCGTCCGAGTGTTCGAACTCAAGCTGACTATGGACAACACTGTCGGAAAGGTGACTCCAATCACGGACACTGAACCCAATACAATCGTAAGGACAACGAAACAGGAGCCTCAGTCTGAAGAGGATGGCTCGACCTAACAGCACGGAGCGCTCAGTTTCCCTGTGTTTCTAGCCACTTCTTGAGGGCCCTAGCAGACTTGGCTGTCATCGATTCGACTTGTGCCAACTCTTCCTCGGTGGCACTCTTTACTCTATCAAAACTCCCGAAACTCTCAAGCAATGCAGCCCTTCTCTTTGGACCGATACCGGGAGCCTCCTCGAGTATTGATCCCGTGAACCTCTTTTCTCGAAGCTTGTGATGGTATCGCTGAGCAAACCTGTGGGCCTCGTCACGAACGTTCTGGACCAGATGCAATGCCGCCGAGTCTGGTTCCAACTCCAGACCTTCAGGGAAATCTCTCGAGTACAGAGTCTCATGTCGCTTGGCCAGTGCAGCGATATGTAGATACTCGAGACCTAGCTGCTTCAGAGCCTTCTGTGCCGAACTGAGCTGCCCTTTCCCGCCGTCAACCAGAATAAGGTCTGGAAGGGTATCACCTCTCTCAAGAGTGCCGGTATACCTACGATAGACGATCTCCTCCATCATTGCGTAGTCGTCGGGAGTTTCCTTCACACGTATTCGGAACATCCTGTAGCTCTTGTTATCCGCCAAACCGTTCTTGAAGACGACACACGAGCCTGTTGGGTCTGTGCCTTGGATGTTGGCGACATCAAAACCCTCTATGTGCATTGGTGCATGAGCCAGACCAAGTGCATCCTTCAGCTCTCTGACACCATCATGCACAATCTCCTCTTCGCTTTCACCCAGAATCAGGATCTTCCGAAGTGCCCTGTGCGCATTCTTGTTGGCCATCTCCACAAGACCGCTCTCTCCCTTTTCGACTGGAACTCGTAGCTGTACTGGATGCCCGTTGGACTCAGCAAGCCACTGGCTCAGCTGGTCCATCTCCGGAACCTCGCAAGGAAGCAGAATCTCGTCAGGAAGTCGGGGAATCGTGAAATAGAATTGTTCAACAAAGGCAGTCAATACTTCTGAATCCGTAACGTCAAGACCTACCTCGAAATAGAAGTTGTCTTGGCCTATTAGACGTCCATTTCTGACGATGAGCATCTCTACCAATGCAGCCTGCTCTGTTCTGGAGATACCCAGCACGTCCCTGTTGGCCCCATGTACCTCGACGACCTTCTGTCGACTCATGATTATCTCAATATCAGTAAGACGATCCCGAATCTCAGCGGCCTCTTCAAAGTCCATACTCTCGGATGCCTTGTCCATTTGGGTCTGTAGAATCTGGGTGAGTTCTTCAGTCCGACCTTCAAGATAGAGACACATCTGCTCAACTAGGGACCTATACTCTTCCGGCGTTATGTGCTGCTTGCATGGTCCGGAGCATCTGTCCAGGTGATAGTCCATGCATTCTCGCTTTACTTTGGCGGGCTCCTTGCAAGTGGCAATCGGAATGAATCTCCGGATTGTGTCCATAAACCTACCGAGTCGTTTGGTTCCTCCGTACGGTCCGTAGTACTTCGCACCGTCCTTCTCCGCATCTCGAGTAATCTCAAAGACTGGAACTGGTTTCTCCAAGTCCACTCTAACCCATGCATGCTTCTTGTCATCTTTCAGTCCCAGGTTGTAAGGTGGCTTGTGCTTCCGTATCAGGGAGGCCTCCAGAACGAGTGCTTCTCTTTCTGTGTTGGTGACTATCGTATCGATATCACGGGCGGCGAACATCATCTCCGCAGTCCTATGCATGAGGCCGCTGCGCAGGTATGAGAGGACCCTCTTTCTAAGCTCCTTGGCCTTGCCTATGTAGAGGATGTTGCCTGACTCATCCTTCCAGAGGTATACTCCGGGAAGATTGGGTAGGTCATCTACGAGCTTGGCCAGGTCAGACATGCTGAATCATCCTTGAGTGTGTGTTGCTTCACTCATAAGACCATCATAAATCAGTGATTCGGAAGGTGCCAGCAGCCGCGGGCTTCCTACGATGCTCAGACTACCCTTCGGCGCCATCTCAGAAGGAGGTCGCAGGCTTTGCCTCTAGAGCAGCCGTAGTAGGTGTACTCTTTGCACGAGATGCAAGGGGACATATCGTCATTAGTCACTTCGACCCTCTTCTCCATCATTCTTAGGTTTGCAATCCTGTCACGGATTGAGTCACCAGGCCTAGCCTTTGTTGGGCGTCCAAGAGAGGTCAATATACTCTCCAGTTCTCTCCAAAAGTGTGGTGGTTGAGGGTTCAGAGAGATTGCCTTTCTTAGCGCTTTCTCGGCTTCCTCGAGTCTACCGATGGAATGGAGATAGCGGCCTAGGTTGTACCAAGATTGAGAGTCACGCGGGAAGGCGGATAGGCGTCTTCGCAAGTCATCCTCATAAGCAGTCGTTTTAGTCGGCACCGCACTGCCCATGGTAGGTTCGATGTTCGTTGTTCTTTCTTGTCGTGTCAAGGGTGCCTGTCCTCCCGGCGGGCCTGACTAGATTACCAAGTAGCTCTAATATATGATGTTGAGACCGACCAAAATGTGAAGGACTCGACGAGAAATCGACAGCAAGCGCGCGGTTCTCTAAACAGAGTTGCTTTGCTTGCATGGAATCATGTTGTTATCATCTCGGCGCTGGTCTTTGGAGATATTAGCCCACGGACCCGTACTTGACCTTGGATCCATATATTGCAGCCCTGAGATGATTCCCTGTATAGGAATTCCATACGTCGCAAACATCTTCAGGCGTGCCAGTGGCCACTACCTCACCGCCCCGGTCTCCCCCTTCTGGACCAAGATCGATCAGCCAATCCGCAGTCTTGACGACCTCGAGATTGTGTTCTACAATGATGACCGTGTTCCCTGATTCGACAAGGCGATTAATCACTCTGAGAAGCACATGCACGTCAGAAGCCGAAAGCCCTGTGGTGGGTTCGTCCAGCAAGTAAAGTGTGTGTCCAATACTTCTGCGCGATAGTTCTGATGCTATCTTCATCCGTTGAGATTCGCCACCGCTCAGAGTCGTTGCAGGTTGTCCTAGTTCCAAGTAGCCGAGTCCTACTGCGACCAACGTGTCGAGTTTGTCAGCAATCTTTGGGATGTCTGCGAAGAACTCCAATGCCTCCTCGATTGTCATTCCAAGCACATCCGTGATGCTCTTGCCCTTGTAGGTCACCTCAAGGGTTTCTCTTTCAAACCTCTTGCCCTTGCATACATCACATGTCATATACACATCGCTCATGAAGTGCATCTCTACACGAAAGACTCCGCTACCTCGGCATTTCTCGCATCTGCCCTCACGTGTGTTGAAGCTGAACCTTCCTGGCCCATAGCCTCGGGCCTTCGCCTCAGGCATCTTGGCAAAGAGGTCCCTGATCTCTCCGAACGTCTTCGTGTAGGTCGCAGGGTTTGAACGTGGAGTTCGACCTATGGGTGATTGATCGACCAGAATCAGCCTATCTACCAACTCGATTCCGTCGATATCGTCATGATCACCTGGCAGCACAGATGCATCGTTCATTCTCCTTGCCAGAGCCTTGTATAGCGTTTCATAGGTCAACGTGCTCTTGCCGGATCCTGACACCCCCGTCACGCAGACCATCTTGCCCAGAGGGAACTCCACTGTGATGTCCTTCAGGTTGTGCTGCCTTGCTCCCCTGAGGACAATCTTCTTGCCGTTGCCCTTCCTTCTCTCAAGGGGCACCGGAATCTGCTTCTCTCCTGCAAGGTACTGTGCGGTTAGTGACTTGGGGTCTGAGAGAACCTCAGAAGGCGGACCAGTGGCCACGACCTCCCCGCCGTGTATGCCTGCCAAGGGGCCAAGGTCGACAAGGTAGTCCGCAGATTGGATGGTATCTCGGTCGTGTTCAATCACCACAACTGTGTTGCCAAGCGAACGGAGGTGGTAGAACGTTTCTATGAGGCGATTGATGTCCCGGGGGTGAAGCCCAATTGAGGGTTCATCCAGACAATAAAGAACGCCAGTGAGTGCAGACCCAATCTGTGTGGCCAATCGGATTCTCTGGCTCTCACCTCCAGAGAGACTCATCGACAGACGATCCAAGGTCAGGTACTCCAAGCCAACGGAGAGAAGGAACTTCAGCCGTGCTCTGATCTCCTTTAACACGAGCTGGGCTATCTTCATGTCCCTCTCGGAAAGCTCGATACCCTCAAAGAAACTCGACGCCTCCTCGATGGTCATGGAGGTAACCTCATCAATGGCCTTGTCCCCGACTGTAACAGCAAGGCTCTCTGGCTTGAGCTTTCTTCCTTCACATGATGGGCATGTGGTCTTCCTTGAGAGCACGTTTGCTATATGACGCGCACGCCACTGATACCATCGCTTATCGCTACCCTTTGCATCCTCAAATACCTTATCGAGCCAAGGTATGATTCCTCGCCACTTCCGAGTGACCTCCCATCGAGAGGATTCTGACACCGTTGTATACCTCAGAAGAAGGTCTGACCTCCCCCACAAGAACTCATCACGCTGCTTCTTGGTCATCTCGTTCCAAGGCGTTTGGATGGTGAAACCGAGTAGGTCCCCGAGTGCCTCAAGTCGTCTGAGGAACCATGACCTCTCACCACCATTCACTCTACGACTAATCTCTCTCATAGTCATGTTGTGGTCTGGCACAATGAGATCTGGGTCAATCGACATTGTCACTCCGAGTCCGTTGCATGTGGGACAGGCGCCATCTGGTCTGTTGTAGGAGAACGCTTTCGGTCCAAGCTTATCATATTGAACTCCACATCGAGGACACATCAGCTGTTCGGCGAAGACTAGGTCAGCTTCACCCTCTCGAGAAACGATTGCGGCGCCTTCGCCAGTCTCCAGAGCGGTTTCGAGTGAGCCGATAAGTCGCTCCCGATTCCTTTGAGAAACCTCGATGCGATCCACAACAACCTCAATATCGTGTTTCCTCCTGCCATCAAGCTCTAGACCCTCTATATCGCTAGTGTCACCATCCACCCTGACTCGGGCGAATCCATTCTTGAGCAGAGTTGACAACAGTTCATCGTGATTTCCTACTTCTCCTCTCACAACAGGTGCAAGAATGTGGATTCGTTGTCCCCCATTCTCTCCCAACAACAACGTGGCGGCAGACTCAGCGGTGAGCTCTTCCATGGGCCTACTACAATGGACGCAATGTTGAATCCCAACATTTGCATAAAGAAGCCGCAGGTAGTCATGTATCTCAGTGCTTGTGCCCACAGTACTTCTCGGGTTCTTTGTCCGTCCCTTCTGCTCTATCGAAATTGCAGGCGGGAGTCCCGTGATCTTCTCAACCTTTGGCTTGTCAAGACGCCCGAGGAACCGTCGCGCATAGGAGGAGAGGGATTCTACGTACCTCCGCTGACCTTCAGCAAATAGCGTATCGAACAGAAGTGTGGACTTTCCGGACCCAGAGGGACCGGTGATGACCACAAGACAGTTTCGTGGAATCTCGACATCAATCTTCTTTAGGTTGTGTTCCTCGGCCTTGCGCACTTTGATATACTTGGTCATGCGCTTGACCTCCCACTAGCACCGCCCCTTAGGAGGTTTCTAAGATACTGTCCAGTATGGGACTCTTCGCAGGCGACTATCTTCTCAGGAGGCCCTTCGGCCACGAGATAGCCA
>JBHLPB010000100.1:0-8418 GCA_048939905.1 Promethearchaeota archaeon | reverse complement strand
ACCATTCTGTGGGAAAAGAATGTTGACTTCACCGTGCATGGAATGAAGGAGTTGAGTCCCAACCGGTTTGTAGCTTTCGAAAGATCTGGGAATAAATACGATTGGATTCCAGGCTTATACCTCGAATGCTTTGATGCTGGCGGCACCACCGTTTGGATACGCCCAATTCAGATTCCTGATTTCTTCGTTCCTGACATCATATACAATACCGCAGGTGGTCTTACTATTCTTGCCACGGTGGATGCCGATCATCTGCCTTTTGTGCTTCATGAATTTGACTCAGAAATGATATCTGCTTTCGACTCACATGGTCCCATAGCGATTGATGGCGTCAGCATCCGCCTAGGCTACTCAGATTCCAATACCGTGGCGAACGACACCTGCATCAACAGCAACTGTAATGGCTATTATAGTCGGGCTCGTAGGAATCATAATGCTGAGGGCAGGCTGGAGAAGGGTCAAGCTTTCGAGGGTTAAGTCAAACAGGGGGGAGGCGACTGAAATGGGATCAGAACTAGACACCATTTCCAGAATATGCCCTCTTCCTCCAGGTTCCAACAAGGCTCCGAACCGGCATTTGAGACGTAGAACTATCTTCATGGCTGCGAGTCTAACATTCATCTTGACAGCCGGTCTAGCGTATTACTGGATGCAACCAAGACTACCACCATTTCAACCACTACCTCCTCCACATGGTGCCATAGCGATTGATGGGGATGCAAACTTCAGGGACACAGCTCTGCTATATGGATGGCCTGGTGATGGTTCTCCTGAGAGTCCGTACATAATCGATGGGTTGGACATTGACCTTGGCTTTGAATGGGGCCCCTGCATAGATATCAGAAATACACGAGTCAACTTCATTATACGCAACTGCAAACTCACTAGTGCTGGAGATTCATTTGGCTACTATTCTGGGGGGGGTGGAATCAGCCTAGGGAATGTAAGACATGGCGAATTGGTGGATAACATAGTCGATAGCAACGCCCCGGGCATATTCCTTGAAGACTCAACATCCAACAGCCTGGTCAACAACACCTGCAACAGCGACGACATCGGCATCTACCTCTATTGTTCGAATTCCAACATCATTACCAACAACACCCTCAATGGTTGTGGTTTTGTCTTCACAGGTACTCTGGTTCACTGTCGTCAACTTGAGGTCACTGGTAACACCGTGAATACACTACCCCTGGTGTTCCTTCAGGATCAAGTAGGCAAGGTCGTTTCTTCTCCGGCTGGTCAGGTTATTCTTGTTGGCTGTTCACAGGCCACGGTCAAAGACCAGACACTGAAGAACTGCTCAGTAGGGATCTTACTATGGCATACAAATCTGACTACACTTGTCAACAACACCTGCGCCAACAACAAGGTTGGCATCTCCCTTTCTAACTCACACTCCAACACCGTGGCGAACAACACCTGCTGCAGTAATGGTGAATCTGGCATCTGCCTCAGCTTCTCGAATTCCAACAGCTTGGTCAGCAACACCATATCAACTAACAGACTAGCTGGAATAGCCTTAGACTCAAGTAACAATAGCACGATTACCGGGAACACCGCACTATACAACGGCTATAACGGGATCTGGGTGGCCAACGGTAATAACAACACAATCGCAGCGAACCTCCTCAACGACAACGGACAAGGAATAACCCTAGTAGGTCACAACAATATCATCATCGGAAACACCGCCAACAACAACAACGATGACGGGATTGGCATAACAGAAGGTACTAACAATATCATATCAAGCAACACCGCCTGCAACAACAACGACTATGGGCTAGGACTCCAAGGTGGCAGCCACAACACGATCACCGAAAACACCGCCAACAAGAATCATGAGGGGATATTCTTGACAGAAAGTGTTAGCAACACGATTTCAAGCAACACCGTGCACAACAACGTGATTGGCATCGTCCTCCATGACTCAGATTCCAACATCTTGGCGAACAACACGTGCAGCAACAACCTCTATGGCATCTCCCTTTCCAACTCACACTCCAGCACAGTGGCGAACAACACATGCAGCAACAACAGGATTGGCATCTACCGCGATTACTCAAGTTCCAACACTTTGGTGAACGATATAGCTGATATATCCGAGGAGTTTGATCCTGTGGTTCTCCTGTTGATCGGGCTCGTAGGAATCACAGCGATGGCCATCGTAATCCATGGTGCAGGATGGAGAAAGGCCTATCCAGCGTCGCGTTTGGAATCAGAGAAACGAAGAGAGGTCTATGAAGCATCGCGGTTAGAAGAAAAAAGACGGTGGGAGGCCTATCAACAAGCACGTTTGGCGGAAGATAGACGGAGAATCGCCTGCAACGATGATGTCGATGTGCCATTAAGACATCGACTGGTATCTTGGCTCGACAAGAGAAGGTCCATCAAGCGCGTAGATGTCGACGAGAGTCTTGAAGCAGACTCATCGGACCAGTGAACAGTCGCCACTGCCAGAGACCTGCGGTGGAAACCACGGCTAG
Organism: Promethearchaeota archaeon; assembly: GCA_048939905.1. Lineage (GTDB taxonomy): Archaea > Asgardarchaeota > Thorarchaeia > Thorarchaeales > Thorarchaeaceae > SMTZ1-83. The sequence goes on along the minus strand of JBHLPB010000100.1, from coordinate 5,929 downwards.
CAAGACTATAAGAAAGTCAGGGTGTTCTCCAAGCTATCTCGATTTCCTCCAACGCAATCCTCTTGTGCTGGGGCTCAGAAACGCGCCCAGTTACGACCCTTTATTAGAATACCTGAGAACCATATCATCAAGCTGATACCGGGGTATTACAATGCCTGCTGGGAAACGCATGCCGATACTTGGCCAACTTGAGCTAGACATAATGAGGTCTTTCGGCTGGAATGTTGTTGAACTCGAAACTAACCTCTATGAGCGATATCTCCGGATATCGGCCGAACGCTCCCTGGTCACCATTGAGATGTTCAGAGAAGCTCTTGGAGAGATGGAGGCCAGGGGTTATGTTTCCCGAGAGCGTATTCACGGTGAGCGGGCATTTAGAAGACTCCTGGTAGAGGAGGATCTTCCTCAGAACATTCTTCCTCGTGCTCCTCTAGATGAGATGCACTTGGTAATAGGGAGCTTGAGAGCCAAGCTCAAAGAGAAATCTAAGAAGACACCCGTGATTCAGTGGAGTCCTCTAACTGAGGATACGTCATAGACTCTCTGATGGAATTCGCAGAATCACCGCATTCAGAGATTACCCAACACTTAAATTAACAATAGTGAACAATCTCTTGGTGAAAATGCCACGCGTAGTACATTTCGAGATTGTTGCGGATGATGCGGAGAGGATATCCAAGTTCTATCAGAGCGTCTTCGGATGGACGGTTCAGAAGTGGGAAGGTCCTATGGATTATTGGTTCCTCATGACCGGGGACGAGAAGGAGCCCGGAATTGACGGGGCCTTTGGAATTCGCCAGAGTGAAGAGGATGCTGTTGTCAACACAATAGATGTGGACGATGTCGACAGGTACTCTGAACTGGTCAAGAAGAACGGTGGAGAGATTGTTCGTCCCAAGCAAGTGATTCCTGGAGTAGGATATCTTGCCTATTTCAAGGACACTGAAGGGAATCTTTGGGGCATGATGCATAGCAATCCAAATGCAAAGTAGCCTCAAAGCCCTCCAGTTGACTCCGTTTCGAAGAGGGGACGAGGCATCACATCTTTTAGGAGTCTTCCTGCAATACTCCGCAGGGGTATTCCTTGACTGTAACTATAGGCAAGCTCGCATGGTCGGTACTCAAAGCCTGCCAGTCAACCGTACAGGAATACTCCAGTGCTATTGCTCCGAATTCCCGGGTAGTGAGAGAAGCGGCCCGGTTGGCTTCATTGAATGTGATGTGGGGAGTCCGCCGTGGAATCAAGCCAGAGTCTGTTGAATCCTCCTCTGGTTTCATGTTCTCCCGTTTGTCTCATGCTGCTACCCTTGATGGAGTGCAGCAGTCCGAGGTCGAGGCTATCGAGAAGCATGTTCTAGATACCCTACCGGAAGCAGATAGTCTGGCCAGAATCTCGGGTCTCTCAGACAGTGAGTTCACAGAGCTACTAGGAGATACTCACTCTATGGGGTGCTTCCTACTCCCAGAGGGTAGGCAAGATGCGGGCTACAAGAGGTCCATGGGCGCATACTACACACCTAGGGAAGTATCGGACCATATCGCAGAGAGGACCATGGGGCCCTTACTTGATACGCTGATTCAGGAGGTTTCCAGGGGATCAGAGAGGTCTCTGACACGACTCATGACACTACGTACTCTCGATCCTGCATGCGGCCCAGGAACGTTTCTTCTATCTGCTGCAAAGCAATTCACGAACCGTATTGAGAGGATACGCGAAGCAAGCGCAAAGGGAGACCTAGCAAGGATTGCAGACGAAGAACTGAGTGGTTACCCAGAGAAGATAGCTAGAGGGCTCTATGGCGTTGACCTAGATGCTGCTGCTCTTGAGATAGCTGACCTCTCGATTCGATATGAGCTTGGCATGGATCTGTCCGACTCTCACAGCTTACGAGAATCCAATCTTCGTAGAGGGAACTCGCTCATTTCTCTCAAAGGCAGAACTGACAAACCAAGTCTTGAATCGTTCTTTGATGATCCGTCATCTCGAGAGGCCTTTGAGTGGCCCGACGAATTCTCCGAGGTCCTCGGACGCGAGAGAAACGGATTTGATTTCATCCTGATGAATCCTCCATATGAGCGCCTCAAACCGAACATGGCAGAGTTCATGCGTGAGAGACTGCTGACAGGTTCGAGGGACAACCACCACAACGAATTCGAGGCATTCCGAACAAGGCTGTCGGAAGATGTCGAGTACTTCCGAAGATCTGGAGAGTACAATCTTGGCAACACACATACCATCGATACATATAGACTCTTCATCGAGCGGGCCCTTCAGCTAACTAGAGAAGGTGGGCGAATTGGATTCGTTGTGCCATCGACACTTCTCGGAGACCTGTCAGCTCGCAAACTGAGACGTAGCCTTCTGTTGAACAACCGGGTTGAGACTGTAGAAGAGTTCAACGAGGGAAGCCGACTGTTCCCAGGAGTCACACAGGCAGTCTGCATCGTGGTGGTGGAACGTGGAGGTACAACTCTCAAGCTGAGGGGCAGTTTCAATCTAGACAACCTGAATGAGGCAAAGAAGAAAGCCGGGCTCACGATTGACATCCAAGACATTCAAGAAACGATGGGAGACTCTCTCGTGATCCCGCGCGTGCCAAGTGAAGGATGGAGCATACTCGCAAAGCTACATCGTAATCCATCGCTGGGTCAGCTCTCTTGGCTGATGAACCGAAGAGGTGAGTTGGACCTCACGATGCACAAAGAGCATGTGCACAAGGATTCTAGCAGCGCTCAGCTCATCAGGGGCTCTCACATCGCACGCTATAGCATAATTGAAACTCCGGTGGCTAGGCGCGAATACGTGAATGGGGCGGCGTTCTCGAAGAAACTTGGCTCCTCAGGCCGCATTGCTCACTTGCGCAAACCGCGGTTGGCCTGTCAGCAGGTATCTAACAGAGCTCAACGGTGGCGTCTGAAATTCGCTCCTGTTCCTTCAGAGGCGGTCCTAGCCAACTCCTGCAACTACATAGTGGTCGGGGAAGACCTTGGATCTGACGCTCTTCACTATCTGCTCGGTGTCCTGAACTCAGATCTGATGAACTGGAGATTCGAAGTGAGTAACACAAACAACCATGTTTCAAACCGTGAGCTTTCTTCCTTGCCTATTGTGGACATAACGGCAATGGACGACCGACAACGAGGACTCATGGAATCTCTGGTCCAGAAAGTGAAGACCGGCAACACTGCGGCTATTGAAGCTCACGTGATGGCTCTATACGGTCTTCATCCGCAGGAGGCAGAGAGAATCATGGTGTACCGAGGAGCGGCAAGAGAGGAGATTGATGCTGTCCTCAACAATCTGAGGCCCCTGCTATGAACCGGTAGTCCGCGCAGCAGACTCGCGTTTGCTGTCGGTTTCACAATGGGCATTGACCCGGAGTGAAAGCGGTGACTATTGCATCATCGGATCAAGGTGCATTGCTGCCCAAAGGCACCGTCCTATACAATCACGTCTGTGCCAAGCTTAGTGAGTTTGACATGGAGGTGATTCGCACCGTTCCTCCCGGGGGCAGCTGGAAAGATATACCCGTCAAAATCGCATCGAAGTCCTCGCGTTTGACTCAGATACGGCGTTCTGGGGGGCGCACAACATACTATGGCCGGCTTCAGGGAAACCTTCCGAGTTACACGATAAACACATACTTCAACAGACCCGGCAATGGCACTTTCATCCATCCTACGCAGGACCGACTCATTTCCCAGAGAGAGGCGGCAAGGCTCCAGTCCTTCCCTGACAGATTTCGGTTCATGGGAAGCACAACTTCAATCTACAAACAGATTGGTAACGCAGTACCGCCCCTTCTCGCAAGAGCAATAGGCAGTCTGATTCCGAGAGGTGAAGTAGTAGATCTCTTTGCAGGTGCTGGAGGTCTCTCTGCGGGACTAATTCATGCAGGTCATAGACCAATCATCGCGTCAGACATCAACCATCACATGTGTGCTACCTACGAACACAACCACCGTGGAACAATCGTCATGCAGCTAGACATCACCGACGAGGTCGCCTTGGAGCAGCTAATCGCTGAGATTGACGACAGATTAGCTGGTCGAACCCTGAGGCTGATTGCAGGTGGTCCTCCTTGTCAAGGATTCTCCACCGCGGGCAATTGGGACAGGAGTGATTCGAGAAACTCGCTCGTCGCTCCATTCCTCCGAGTCGTCGAGAGGATAGTGCCTGACTATGTGCTCATTGAGAATGTTGAAGGTATTCAATGGATGAATAAGGGCAACACACTGAAGGCCATACTATCCTCTCTCGAATCTATGGACTACTGTGCAACCTACATGACGCTGAAGGCTGAGGAGTACGGAGTTCCACAGCGTCGGAGGAGAGTCTTCATTCTTGGGTCTAGAGAAGATGCAGATTCAGCGGTTCCCGCACCATTATTCATGCCTACTCCTCGAGGGTCTCGTAAGGTAAACCATGGAATCAGTGACGGGCCACTGCCCTCTGCAATAACGGTGGACGAAGCCATATCAGACCTCCCGGCCCTCGTATCAGGCGGAGGCGAACACCTGAGTGTCTATGACCCGTCAAGCTGCACACACGCCTACCAGTCGCTCATGAGAAACGCGCTCAGTTGGAAAGAGTTCGTGAGAATGAGAGCCTAGTAAGACTGATTTGGAGAGGGACTTCTCGAAATCTAGGAGAAGAGACTCACTTAAACCATAATCTGACTAGGAGCAATGACTGATGATCATCAAGGTTCTGCTGTTTGACCTGATGGGTCCCAAGGTACTTGCTTCTAGCTCCTTTGTCAAAGAAGTGACAGAAAACGAGTTTCTGAGAGCCGTTGTGGATAGGTACCCTGACGTGATGTCTGAACTTGTCCGCAGAGTTGTACCAATCACAATCCAAGAGAAGGTCACATACCTGGCGAGAGTCAATGAGGCAACCTTGGTAGTCGCCATAAGCGACTCGACGGAGCTTTCACCTGACGAAATGGAAACTGTGGACCGGATTGGCGAAGAGATGCGTCATGTGGCCGAACGAATTCCTGTCAGAGACGCAAAGACCATGTTCACTCCGTTGGTAGAAGAGCATTTGAGATCGAGCGTTCGAATCTGCTTCTTATCAGACCCAAATCCCTCGGAGAACGATTTCTCAGGTCGTGCTGCCGCCTCAATCGTGGCATCGAGAGGGCAGGAGAACAAGGCCTACACAGATGCCGTTCGATTCGGACCCTATGATGTGCGTGTGATGTCATTCTCATACGACGAGTTTGTGACCCAGAAGTGGGGGAAGAACCTCTCGAAGGCACAAGTCTTCGCTCTCATCACTACCAAGGAGAGACCTAATGCGAAACTGATTGCCAAAGCAGCGAAGAAGATACGCGACAACTCAGAAGGAAGAATCTTGATAGTTCCTGGGTCGGACGATGACCTTGAAAAAGCCCGCGAACACGAGTCTTCATACTTCTTGGAGCTATGTGATTCAGTTTCACCAAAGCCTTCTGAATTACTTCTTTCAGCGCTTGCCACTGCTGGGTTCACAGACATGCACCCAGACTTGGCCCGCAATCGATGGGCTATCGACGAGTCTGTTGACCTTGACTACGAGTCAGTGAAGACGGATAAGAAGCTCATGGGCCATCAGGCCTTCTTCGTCGTTGACAAGAACTCAGGCGAAACTCAGTTTACATACCTGTATGAGGATGAGTCCGAGCTCTTCGACATGGCGCCAAATCTCGTGGCTGCCATCTCACAGTTTCAGATTGATAGTGCCAGTCCTACTGCAACTTCTGTATTCCAGGCAGGCGATCTCAAGTATGCCATCATAGAAAAGGACAACCTGGTGTTCACCTTAGTCACAGGTGATCGAGGTGATGTAGAGGAAACGCGTGAACGTTTCTCATTCTTGCCTGACCTTTATCTGGACGAGTCACCGGAGGAAACTGTAACCCATGAGGATCTCTACGGTTCTCCC
>JBHLPB010000099.1:0-8534 GCA_048939905.1 Promethearchaeota archaeon | reverse complement strand
GAACGTCTCTTCACGGTTTTCAACGGGAGTAGTACTAACCTCATAGCCGTCGGCACTCAGCATCTTGGTCAAGATACAACGCAGGTTCTCGACTCGTTGCTGACGGAGTTCGAAACTGAATGGCTTGACGTGATCGACCCCTATGACTATGACAGCTCTTTCGTGGAGGCGTACCTTGAGTCTTTTGGCGAGAGTGTAATGAGCAGACTATCTCTTCGAATGCTGCCGGATTCATGGGTGCCCTATTTCACTGTGAAACCTGAGTCTGTCGACTTTACCGAGAGCTCGATTGCACAATACATCAACGGGTCTAGAAGTGTGAAAGAGATCCGCGAGCTAAGCGGACTGTCAGAGAGAGAAGTGATCCTTGAGATGTCAAAGATGTGGGCCCACAGAGCGATTCGTTTCCGGAATATGCTAGACTTCAACGATTTCATGAGTGGTAGAACGCGGTTCTTGAGGTACACCCAAGCCACATCCAGTGAAACGAAAGACCTGCGCGATCTTCACCCTGAGATGGTAGGGGTTATTCCGCGTCTGGCTGGACTAATCGACGGTCGTCAGACAGTTCGGGAGATTCTTGCCGAGCTCGGAGCGCAACATGATGAGAGGGAGTTGCTCAGAGTGATGGACTACCTTCTTGAGCAGGAGGTCATCGAAGCACTCTCTCCTGAGAAACGACGTATTCTTTTGGCAAAAGAAGCACTAGAGATTGCGCTACGTGTAGCCGAGCAGACCTATGGCGAAAGGGAGGCTGCCCATGCCTTGAGGGCCGCCATGACAGGGACCGAGACGCCTGAAACACTGGGACAACTGCGTCTGAAGGATGACAAGTGGTCTGTCGATTTCGATTTCAAGTTACTCGAGGGTCTGAATCATAGGAGGCTCATGCTTCTCTATGGCGAATGGATGAGGATACTGGCCAAGTTCACGGCAGCCCTCAATCAAGAGAAGCTCGATTCGTACATCGCCAACCTTGCACGCGCCTACTACCAAGGCATAATCGACCGCTACAATGCCTCCGATCTTAGGGGGTTCGAGGAGTTCTCTTTCTGGCTGGAATTGCTGAGCAAGAAGAATTGGCCGCGGGTCGAATCAGTACAAACAGTAGCTCTGAATCAGAAAGACCCCAGTCCCGTGGAAGAGATGGCCTACACGCTCATAACCAGGGGTCAAGTTATCCACGGACCAGAGGCAATATCTACAATCTGTGGTGCTTCCGGTGTTCCACTTACGGACAACAGTCCTAATGGGTGGGTCGGCAAGCACAAGAACGATACCCTTGAGCGACTTATGATAGAGTACTCAATGCTATGCCCTGCTGCCCGGATGACTCTCATGGTCCTCTCAAGACAACGTGGCATTGCCATCCCGAATGAAGTAGTTTCTAGTATAGAATGAATCAGGTCCTCTTCGGGTTGTAGATTGGGGACAACTCTCTGATTCGTGTGAGCACCTCGGGAACCACCTCAAGGACCCGGTCTATGTCCTCATCTTCATTGAACCGTCCAGGCGTGAGCTGCAAGGACCCATGTGCCTCTTCGTGAATGAGTCCTGTCGCGATGAGCGTATGCGATGGTTCCAATGTCTTTGATGTACAAGCCGACCCCGTTGACACCGAGATTCCCCTGTCCTTGAACGATAACAGAAGGGCTTCGCCCTCGACTCCATCGAATCTGAAGTGAGCGTTGCTAGCAAGCCTCTCGGTAGGATGGCCATTTAGATAGCTGTCAGGAATCTCGTCTAAGATTGTCTCGATCAATCTGTCACGGTATCCCTGGAGCCGCTTGACTTCCTGAGGCATTTCTTTCTTCATTATCTCAATTGCTGTCCTCATTCCAACGATTCCGGCGATGTCCTCGGTGCCTGAACGGAGACCTCTCTCTTGGCCTCCACCAATCATGATGGGGTTGACTCGATGTCGCTTCTTCATGTAGAGCACCCCAATTCCTCGAGGTCCATAGAAGTCATTCGAAGAGAGGGACATCAAATGTATTCCATCTCGTTTTACATCAAAGGGTAGAAGGCCTTCTGCCGCCACGGCATCAGTGTGAAAGCCGACTCCGTGTTCTTCAGCCAACTTCCCTATCTCTGCTACGGGCTGAATAGTCCCAATCTCATTGTTCGCATAACCTATCGAAATCAGAATCGTCTCGTCCTTTATTCTGCGTTCCAGCTTCTTGATAAACACTCGGCCGTACTTGTCGACAGGAAGTCGCGATACCTCGAAACCATTTCTCTCGAGATATTTCGCTATGTTACGGATTGAGATGTGCTCAACCTCAGAGATGATGATATGATTGCCCTTGCGCTTCTGGCGCATGGCATATCCGATTAGGGCCAGGTTGTTTGCCTCTGTGGCCCCCGATGTGAAGACAATCTCGTCAGTATCAGCATTTATGTAGTCAGCAATGACTCTGCGGCTTTCCTCAAGTGCCTCTGTGGCCACGTCCCCCACACGGTGTAGTGCTGAAGCGTTTCCGAACCTCTCATGGAAGTATGGCATCATGCCTTCTATGACACGCGGGTCGACAGGCTTCGAGCTCTGATAGTCGAGATACACCTCTTTGACGTCGGCCATCTCGATTCACCTAGAACCACATTGTCGCGTCGGCTTCTAGAACCAAATCATTCAGCGTTGCTGCTCCAACAATCTGACAGCCTTCAACAAGCTCGACTTCTTCCCAACCTAGCATCTGTTTTGAGGCCTCACAGACATAGACCTTAATGCCCATGTCCATTGTCTTCTGAAGCATCTCGGCAACACTTGGGAAGTCGCCAACCTTAATCTTCTCGGCCGCTCCAGGCTGAAGTATTCTCAGACCCTGACCGAGATAGTAGACCTCGGCCTTGATGTCCATGGCCTTGGCACTCTGTGCTAGGACAAGTGGGGAATACTGACGCTCTGGATCGTCGCTTGTCTGAACGTATAGTATACTACTCACTCCTGAATCACTCCTTCTTTCTGATTAGGAACCTCTGGGTTCCATCCTCCAATCTCTCAAACTTGAGTAAATCGTGACCTGTCCTTTTGCAGAATCTCTTTATGTCCTCCTCTGCGGCAGGGTCATCTGCAAGCATTTCCATGACTTCTCCTGGTCCGATGCTGTCTATCGTTTCTCTTGCTTGGAATAGGGGTTGTGGGCAGAATAGTCCAATGCAATCTAGAGTTTCAACTATCTCGTCTGACATGGAGGTCTCACCTAACCATCGTTAAGTACACCATAGTTAACCGCTTATAACTTCATCGTTCTGGACTCTAAGGAATCGCCTGTTCGTCGCCTTTCTGGAAATGCTTTTAGACTCAGTGCCCATCTAGATGGAGAACGTATTCCGTTCTGTGGTTCAGTGGACGGTGACTCTGTCACAGCCGTCCTTCATTGGCCGATACGCAACTAAACACGACCCAGGAAGCGAAAGTCATTGGCTGGTACGCCCCAAGAAGAACTGTCACGCGCGGAATCAATGCTCGACAGGGGGGAATACAAAGAAGCGCTAGATGTTGTGAAGTGCCTGGCGGCTAGAAAGGGGTTGCCGCAAGAGGACCTCTTTGCCAGCCTACTACTTGAATCACGTCTAAGGACGAGACTTGGAGAACTAGAAACTGCATTATCGCTGATAGAAGAAGCGGCTGAAAAAGTTGGAGGAATAGAGGACCCATTACTTGTGGTGGATTATCTGATTGCCAAGGTCGAGGCGTATTGGCGCTCAGGGAGAATAGATGAGAGCCTTGCGAAATTGGACGAGTGCGAGAAACTACTTGACAAGATTCAAGAAGAACCGGAGAGTTTTGAAGAGGAAGAATTGAGAAGGAGAGAAGGGGACTATCTGCTCCAAGCAGGAATCATCCAGTGGTACAAAGGCAACTTGGAGAGGTCCCATGAGTATCACCAGCGTAGCTTGGAGATCAGGGAGCAACTGGGCCACAGAAGAGGTATCGCTGATTCGCTGAACAACTTGGCTCTCGTTTATCAGTCAAAGGGTGAGCTTGACGTTGCAGCAGAATACCATGAGCGAAGTCTGAGAATAAGAGAGGAACTCGGCAGCAAGCCGGATATCGCATCATCATACAACAACTTAGGCAACATATACACAACCAAAGGCGAGATGTACCGAGCACTAGAGTACCATGAGCGTAGCCTGAAGATTCGGGAGGATTTGGGCTACAAACAGGGTATCGCAATGTCACTTCTCAATGTCGGGAGTATCATGCAGAAGATTGGCAATCTAGGCCAGGCACTGGAATACTATCACCGTAGTCTGGAAACTTACGAAGAGCTAGGAATCGGCTACATGATTGCCCTAGCTCTCAACAACATCGGTAGCGCATATCAGATGAAGGGCGATCTTGGCCAAGCGCTTGAATGTCACAAGCGAAGTCTGGCAATCCGAGAGGAACTGGACATTAGACAGGAACTCGCGCTGTCCTTGGTCAATATTGGGTACGTGCATTGGAGAAAGAATGACTTTGACCAGGCCATGAAGCATTATCAGCGGAGTCTGGAAATCTATGAGGAGGCTGGGAACGATCCATACGCAGCCATAGTCCTATACGAGATAGTGTTGGTAGCTCTCGATTCTGACGACATGGCCAGTGCAGAACAGCATCTCCAGAGATTCGAGCAGATTAACAGTCGAGTTGACAATCGGTTAATCGACCAGCGATATCGCGTTGCCAGAGCACTCTTTCTCAAGAAGAGCAGACGAACTCGGGAACGTGTCAAGGCGGAGGAGATCCTCGGACGCGTGGTTTCGGAGGAAATCACTGACCACTCTCTAACTGTTACAGCTATGATTCACCTGTGCGACCTACTACTGGTGGAACTGAAGCTGACAGGAGAAGACGAGGTATTAGAGAAGACCAAGAACCTGACACAGAGAATTCTCGATATCGCCAAAGAGCAGTCCTCACACACGCTCTTGGTCGAGTCCTACATACTTCAATCCAAGCTTGCCTTAGTAGAGCTAGACATTGACCAAGCAAGAATTCTCTTGGCACAGGCCCACGTCATTGCTGAAGAGAAGGGTCTCGAGAAACTCGCCCAGGCTGTCGCTGGGGAACGGGATTCGCTTCAATCCGAACTGAAGAAGGAAGACAGTCACAGTACTTGCTGAGCAGGATGGCATGGTTCTTGCTGGGGAGACACCGAGAAGAAAGTACAGATTGGTGCATCTCGATTTGCTGAGCAACTCCGGAAAGACAGAGAGGAGCACATTCAGAGTCGGGATTGCCCAGATAGGACTGTCCCAAAGTGGTGACATCCTCAGCGAGCTGTATGAGGAGAGGAGTGAAGGCCTATTCAGAATCCGGGAGGACCAGGTAGGAAGAGTTCGCAAGAAGGCTCGAGAGATGATGAAGACCGCTTATGCAGAAGGAGTCGATCTTCTACTCTTCCCTGAATTGGCGGTAGATTTGAACTACAGCGAACTGCTGGACGAAGTGACGAATCTTGCCAAGGAGTATGGAATGCACGTGGTTCCGGGATCCTACCATGTCTTTGACAAGAAACAGAACGTATCCAGAGTCTTGGGGCCCAAGGGCGTTCTATGGGAGCAAGAGAAACACATTCCTGCAACCATTCACATTGAGGGCAAGAGAATAGATGAGGGCATAGAGACTGGAGTCTATCCGATGAAGACTGTCATCTGCAGCACAGAGTTTGGTAGGATTGCCATAACGATATGCCGCGACTTCCTTGACATGGACCTCAGAGTGGAGCTGAAGAACTCTGAGCCCCCAGTAGACATTGTCCTCAATCCTGCCTTCACTCCTGTTACAGCCGACTTCAGGGCTGCTCATTTCGATGCGCGAAGGTCAATCTATGCCTATTGCTTCTTCGCCAATGTCGCAGAGTTTGGTGATTCCTTCATACATTCTCCAGAGAAGGAGAGAACCGAGAGAAACATACCGCGTGGGAAGGAGGGTCTAATCTTCAAAGACGTGGACCTCTTCCAGCTACGTTCAGAGCGGAAGAAGTGGGAGCAGCAACAGAAGAAACAGAGACCGTTTATCCAAAGCACAAGATAGTCTCCGAGGTCCCCTTTCTGAGGCCTGTGTGGTCAAAGCCTCAGTGTTAAATGCCGGTCCTACAGACCGCTAACCAATATACAAGCTCTAAGGGTCGTGTCTTGATGGCGAAAACCTGCCGTGCGGCAATTGTGCCTGAGCCCAGCTCGCCGCTTGAGATTAGAGATATAGAGATACCGGAACTTGTTTCCGGATCCGCGCTGATGAAGGTCGCCAACGCAGGTGTGTGTGGAACCGATGTTCATCTGTGGCACGGACGGCTCGCTGGGGTGCCTTATCCACTGATTCTCGGCCACGAAGTTGTCGGAACGATTGAGAGTGTTGGACCCGGCGGCATTCAGGACTTGGACGGTAGCGAGATTCAAGAGGGCGACCGTGTGGCGTTTCACGACGTTGTGGACACCTGCTACTCATGCTGGTACTGTCTGGTCGCCAAGGCACCAACCAAGTGTCCGAACCGATTTGTCTATGGAATAACCCTTGACTCTACCAAATGGCCGTTCCTTATTGGTGGCTATTCTGAATACATGTATCTCAAGCCCCGCACACAAATCATGAAGATTCCTGACCATGTGAGCTTTGATGACGCGATATTCGCAGGATGTGCTCTCCCCACTGCAGTCCATGCAGTGACACGAAGCCCCTTAAAGTGGGGTTCTAGCGTGGCGGTTCAGGGAGCCGGCCCCGTTGGCCTTATGCTTGTCATTCTAGCAAAGATTAACGGCGCGCGGACAATAACTGCGATTGATCAAGCACCTGATCGACTGAAGATGGCGAAGACCTTGGGAGCCACTCACACTCTGAACATCCGAGAAACGTCGTTAGAGGACCGATCTGACTCTTTGCGCGACATCTCAGAGGGCCATGGCCCAGATATCGTCTACGAGGCTACAGGGAATGCATTGGCAGTACGGGAAGGTATCGAACTCGTGAGAGAAGGAGGAACCTACACAATCTGTGGACAGTACACAGACAGTGGAACAATCGAGGTGAACCCTCACTATATGAACCGCAAACACCTTGACATCCGAACAGTGTGGGGCTCTGAAACCACCCACGTCTATCAGGCTTTGAGGACCATTGCGGACAACTGTGACCGATTCGCATTCAAAGACTTGGTGACACACAAGTTCTCTCTTGCTGATGCACAGAGTGCCCTTGAAGTTCAACAGAGGCAAGAATCAATCAAGGCCGTGATCCGACCCAATGACTAGGGCAACCAATGACGGGGGCTGCAAAACTCATGGATTCTGATCTGGTACGGGAGAAGGCAGAGCAAGTCGGCGAGATTCTCAAGGAGCTTGACGTTGATACATGGCTCATATGGGTGAGAGAAACTTCTCAGATGGCTGACCCTACCCTGGAGCTTATCTTCGGTGTAGATCTGGTCTGGCAATCTGCTCTGATATTCTCGAAATCTGGAGAGAGGACTGCTATTGTTGGCAATGCTGATGCTGACGCCATCGAAGGTATGGGCCTCTTCAGTCGTGTCACTGCTTACACACAGAGTATCAGGGATTGCCTTGTCGGTGAGCTGGACCGTTTCAAACCACGTCGGATTGCGATCAACTACAGTAAGAATGACGTCGCATCAGACGGTCTCACACATGGCATGTACATGCTTCTGCAAGAGTACTTGTCAGATACACCTCACGTGAATCGTCTTGTTAGTGCCGAAGATGTCGTCACTCGGCTTCGTGGACGAAAGACCCCCGGAGAGATTGACAGAATCCGAAGGGCCGTTGAGATAACTGACCAAATCTTCGATGAGATTGCGGGCGTTTTGAAGGTAGGAATGACCGAGAAGGTGATTCAGTCGATCTTTCATCAGGCTATGGCACGTCACAATGTGACAGGTGCGTGGTTTCCTGCTCACAATCCCGCAGTGGATGCTGGACCAAACAAGGAGTTCGGACATTCGGGCCCAACTTCAAACAAGACCAAGGCTGGCCACCTGTTACACTTCGATTTCGGAGTGAGGTACGGGGGCTATTGCTCCGACCTACAGAGGATGTTCTTCTTTGGAAAACCATCTGAAGTGCCAGACGATGTGCAACATGCCTTCGATACCGTGCGAGATGCAATTCAGGCCGCCAGCGAGTTCATAGAAGCCGGGAGTGTGGGCCATGAGGTTGACGCCATTGCCCGTAGCCATGTAGTTGAACAGGGTTATGAGGAGTATCAGCATGCCTTAGGACATCAGATAGGTCGGCAGGCCCATGACGGCGGCACAATTCTAGGTCCACTTTGGGATAGGTACGGTGACACGCCCAAAGGAGTCGTGGAAGTTGGGAATGCTTTCACTCTCGAGCTCAATGTTCGAACAGAGAACTATGGCCAGGTCAGTCTAGAGGAGGACATAATCATAACAGAGAGCGGATGTGAGTTCCTTTCTAGGCCTCAGAGGGAGATAATCTGTCTTCCGTGACTCTGGCAAGTTTCTTCGCAAAGGTTTATGTACGTAGTCTCTAAGTTGGCCCCATTCGCGTAGAGGAACTGTGGAGGG
>JBHLPB010000098.1:0-8558 GCA_048939905.1 Promethearchaeota archaeon | reverse complement strand
GAGAATCGAACTCTAATCGCTTGCACGATCATGGGTTTGAAGCCCACGGAGCCGGACCACCGACCCAGTAGGAGGCCTCAGACCTCTATTATCAGCTCAGGACTTAAGCTTGAGGGTTGAGCATCTAGAGATACTTGGCTATGACCTCTTGCGTTTCCTTCTTCCACTCTATACTCTTCTTTGCCAACTCAGCGGCGATATTGCCAGGAAGAGGCTCCTCACGGGGCATGGATTCAATCCGAGTCAACCACCCCGAGGTCGTGAGCGGAAGTGACATCATATCCTCTCCCTCGATAGCCTTAATCATCATCTCCCTTCCATGAGCTAGCTGAAAGTAGACAACACCTAAAGATGCCTTATTCAGTATCTCAAACACAAGACGGTCCCAACAGGTCTTTGCAACTAGGGCTCGTTTGAGTTTGCCTTTGACATCGTCAGGCAGGGACTGATACTTCTTCAAGGAGTTCCCAGCGCTTGTAGCAATCTCGTCGAGGTATTTCTCAAGTACTGAAAGATCTTGGCCTGAGGCGGTGACTTCAACCATCTTCTGGGCTTCCTCGACCAAGATACTTACGTCAACATTCTGGTCATCAATCTTGGTCGAAAACACAGCCTTCCCCTCAAAGTCCTGACTCTCAGGCTCGCTGTAATCGTTCAGTAGAACACCAGGCCTTGAAGCAACGGCATACCAGACGAGTCTAAACACGACTGCGGACTCAGGTATGTCGTAGTCGAGAGTCCTCTTGATTTCCGTTCTGTCACCAATCTCTTCCATGGCTTCAGCCCTCTCTTCATGCCAACCGTGACTTAGCCACTAATCTCCTTATAGAGTTTGGCAGTAGCCGTTTCCACGTCGCTTCTTGAAGCTCCAATAGCCGCGTTCATCACTAGATAGTCGTGAGGGTAGTTGTCGATGCAGGATCCGAAGGCCCCCTTCTCCACCACACGCGGACCTGTAACACGACGGCCATACAGTCTTGCTCCGACCTCCCTTGCAGGCAGACCGTCCAAGGTCATAGCACATGCAATCGGGTTCTCTACGGAAAGAACACGTTGCTTGGCTGAGTCAGCAATTTCCTTCAACTTTCGTTCCAAGAACTCTCTGTTCTCTTTCTGCTCTTCTCTCAACTTTGAGTACCCCTCTTGGGCCACGGCCAACATGGCGGCGAGAGTCTGGACTACTGGAGCAGCCGTTGCCCTGCCTGCGTAGGTCTCTGCAATCCATTCCTTGATTTTGGGTTGAGGAGTTACGGCAATTGATGCGCCTACTGGAGAGAGGAAGTTCTTGTCGCTGCTCTGTATGATTGCATCAACTCGACCGGCATCGATTGCGGACCGAATGCTGGCCATTATGGTTTCTGATTGAACTCCATACGCATTGTTGACTACCAGAGGGACTGCATTGTCACTGCATAATCTAGATATCTCTTTCAAAGGATCTGACAACCGGGGCGGAAAGAAGGTCGTCGTCGCCAGCACAGCATATGATTCATTCTTCGTTGCATGTCGTTCTAGCTCAGAGATGTCTGCTTGGACAGCATCACCCTCTAGGACGGTGGGTATGGGTACACGTTCAAGCCCGGCTAGTGCTATTGCCCGTAGAGGAGAAACATGGTCAAGCCTCGGATAGAGTACTCTCCGAACACCCAGTTCTCTTCGCAGGGCGGCCAGAACAAGGGCGATGCCCATGCCAGTGGCTAAAGGCAGCACAACTCCGTCTCGGACATTGCTCAGTCCCAGCTTCCTGATGGCGTCAACCGCCACTTGGTCTGCCACTTGCTGCATCAACGATGTTCCGGGGGCCTTGGGCTGAGGGGCAGAAACATGGCCACTTCGACCAATTCCATGATTGAAACCTGAGGCCATCCGTTCGACAAAAGGGGACGCCACACGTGCCTCTCGTTCCCCGACTCGTGCCGACTCCGGATCCTTGTCCGTGTCCATAGAGGACAGGAGTCTGAACAGAGTTTCTAGCTGTAAGTCAGAGAAAGGCCTCTCAGGAAAACTCCTACGGTTCAGTAGGTCCCTGAGAGGGGCCAACAGTGCCTCAATAGTCACACGTCCTCGTTCTGCCATGTTCTTTGGAATGATGTCAAGCAGCCTTTCTTCTATGTCCAAAGCTGAGTTCCTCCTCGACGAGCTTCTCATAGATGACTTTGTCTGATTCTTGCACGGGGGCCTGAAAGACTCCGACTAGCACACCTCGTGTGCCAAAGGGCCGCATAAGGTTTCCCTTGACGCCATTAGAAGTCTGTACATGAGAACCTACAAACAGCTCGGCACGCTCCTTGCTTGAGGCAATTCCTTCGACTAATACATCTTCAGAACGCACTCTGCTTATAGTTCCCATCCGAATTCTGCGCCTGTTAAGCACGATCTTGGCTGGAGCCGCTACGACCTCCCCCGAACCAACAATCCGCATTCGAGTAGGTGGAAGGTCAGTTCTCATCAAGATCACCTTCTGGCCCTCTTCAACTGCAATCTGGTTCTGAAACAACAGCGCCGCCATGAATTCTGTTTCCTTTGCCTCATCCATGATGGTCTTCTTGTCTCCAGTAAAGGGCACAATCTCGGCAGTCACATTCGGCATCCCCACCATTATGCTTAGAACCATCCTGTCCGTGATTCTACCCTTGTACAATGGGTTTCTTTCTAGTTGGACTAGAACTCCTTTCCGACTTGCCAGAACCCCTTCTGCAGACAGATAGTCACCACGACTTATCTCACTGTGTCCTATGTCAGGAATGTTGACACCTACTCGGTCTCCAGCTCTCGCCTCAGGCAGATTCTCACCGAATGTCTGTATCGCCCTTACTCTCGCTTCTTCATCCTGTGGCATCAGTCTTACCATGTTCCCGCTTCGAAGAATCCCTCTTTGGATTGTTCCCGTGACCACTGTACCGTGACCCTTCACTGGAAACGCGTGGTCAATAGGCATGAGAAATGAACCATCGGTCAGCCTCTTCTTCGGCCGTATCTTCTGGTGGAGGACTTCCTTCAGCTGTTCAATCCCTTCACCAGTCTTGGCAGAAACCATGACGTAGCTTGTATCCTTGAAGGCCGCCTCTTGTACGACCGCACGTATCTTTTCTTGAACTGCTTCGAAACGCGTGGGTTCAACCAAATCAGCCTTGGTAATCGCCACTACAATTGTTTCAATTCCCATGGACTGCAGCACGACAATATGCTCACCAGTCTGGACTTTCGGGCCCTCATCTGCTGCCACCACAAGAATCGCTGCATCGATTATGTTTGCGCCTGCCACGACACTTCTAATCAGATCAGCATGTCCTGGAGCGTCAACCAGTGTCACACGCATTTGGCCAAGAGTGAACATTGTGAAGCCAAGATCAATGGTTATTCCTCTCTCCTTGGCTTGCGGATGCTTGTCAAGCCCTGCAGTGGAAACCTTCTCACTCAATGCGCGGGCCAGTTCGGTCTTGCCATGATCAATGTGACCCACAAGACCGACGTGAACCGGAACTAGTTGCTTCATCATCTAACAGTCTTGATTGTGCTGGAACTCCAGCTTAAACCCTTCGCTATCGAGAATACTGTGCTCCTACTCAACGGTTTGCGGGCTGTTTATTGGGTAGATTGCTGAACTGAACCTCATGGTTTCAAGGTCTCTAGAGAAGATGCTGCTAATCGCGATTGGACTCTCAACTGCAGTGTTGGTGGGCGTGCCAGTTCTCATGTACGCAATGGACACACTTGGAGCTGCTTCTCAAGCAGAGAAGGCAGGTCTATTCGCTGACAGAGTACACAATGTCACTAGAAGTGTGGATATCGGAACAGCAAACAATGTCGCGATCGAAATCAATGTGCCTGAGAGTGTAGTCGTCACCTCTAGTGGGACTACTCTAACGATTACGTTTGAAAGGAAGGGCACAGAAACAAGAACATGGAGTGATGTCTATAATCACTCGATAGTCCTTGTCGGCCCAACGGGAGCTGGAACCTACATAATGTATGTTCAACTCGATTCCGCCACAATCGAGATTACCTTCTCCTCTGTTGTCTGAGGCCACCGGTCGGTTTCATTTCAACACAAGCTTTTTAATGACGGCTCAGGTCTTCGCCGTCGATACCTCCTTGGTTGAGGTCTGAATGTGATGGCCGAGGATTCCGAATCGTCTCAAGATATGGATGTTGAGGAGGACGAGTTAGACCTAGATGAGGTTTCTGATGAAGACGACAGTGAAATACCCCATGAACCAGAGACCCCGAGAAGACTGAGCCTAAGGAACCCAATCGGTATAATCTTCAACGTTCGGATGTTAAGACGAGTTGTCCAGCTGCTGTTCCTCATAGGAATCAACGCATACTTGTTCTTTACTTGGTTTGGTGGAGAGCAGGTACTGGCATTCTGGGAAAGCGTTCGCGACTTCTTACCGACTTTGCCCATCATCGCTCCTTTGGAGGCACCATCGGCAGTTCTTGCTGGCACTTTCGATACTCTTCAACGGGAATTCACGGGAGGCATATTCCCGTTCTTCACCCTCGGAGCAATGATCATAATCCTCACAGTTCTAGGTAGATCAGCTTGCGGGTGGGTCTGTCCAATCGGTACTATTCAGGACTTCGCCACACTTCCAAAGAGGTCCAAAGTGCGTCCGTCCCCGAATACTGAGAAGGAGCTTCGGCGCATTAAGACGTACATTTTCGTGATTGTGATGGGACTGGCCGTATGGGTTGGAATCAGCAGGATCTTCGGGACTGCAGAGGATCTTGTGAGAATACTTGGGCCATTCGCTGCTGCGGCATTTGACCCTTTCAACCCCGCCTACATTCTCTTCTATGAAGCGACCACGCAGTTCTGGCCATATTCGCTGGAAACTCTGTGGTTCATAACGCAGTGGGGCCTCTTTATTGGGCAAATTGCGTTCGTGATTCTGATTGTGGGCGTCGGAATCTGGGTGCCCAGATGGTTCTGTAGATGGTTGTGCCCTGCAGGATGGCTCTATGGTGCATTCTCTAGGGCGGCTCTGGTTGGCATAGGGAGGAATCCTGCAAGGTGTACACCAGACACCTGCAGCGTCTGTGAAGTTGTTTGTCCTATGAACATCAGAATTCGCCGCTCGCCCTACAAGGCGCTACGTTCGCCAGAGTGCATTCTATGTCTAGAGTGCAAAAGTCATTGTCCAAATGGGGCAATAGTACTACGATTCTCGTGATTGCTCCTTCGTACGCTTCCGGGTGGCGTTCACGAAACTATTTTGCACACTGGCAAACAGATCCATGAGCCTCAGGCCAAACCCCGTTATTCTTGCACCCCCACCCCCCTCGGTGCCACCCTTGTAGGTCTCCAGAAGTCTGACACCGGTCTTCTTCTCTATCTTCCTCACAACACCCCAGGCATATCGATATGACATTCCTAACGCTTTCGCTCCCTCTGTGATTGTGCCGTTCTCTTTGATGCTCCTCAGTATTGCGAAGGCACCAGGTCCAAAGACATAGTCGCCATCGTGCTCCAGCCATAACTTCCAGTTTGGCTTCAGCTTTGAGAATGCGTCATCTTCAACAGTCATCGGTGAACACCTCCGGTGCCCCACTGAATAAAGGGTAGACTACCACTCATATGACAGTTGCTAATGGCCCCATCGAAGCCGCTCTGGCTTCGTGTCCTTCTTGAATATCTTCTTTACAAGTTTCCAATGATCAGAGCAGAGATAGGTTTTCCTTGAACGCGCGTCCTTTACTTGTAGACCTGCATCCGTGATGCTCTTGGTTATGCGTACTGTCGCGAAAGACCGCTTGGAATCGTTTTGACAGCCTGCAATGCTACAGGTCTTCCTTGTTGACGACAACTTCCTCACTTCATCGATGGGCGTACAATCTCACATTATAACATTGACGGACCAGGAGAACTCTAGACATCACCTTTCGGGGTCAAGAGGGGACCCTCTGAGTAATCAAACATGACCTGCTCTTCTGTGGACATTCTAAGCCGTAGCGACAGGGAGTTGTCCACCTCACCTACTCGGACCGCCGTAAGTCCACACTCCTGTGCCACCTTCGCTACCAAGGGCAAGTTCTCTGGGTTGACTGCAACGAGGAACCCCAATGATATGTACATGCGGACCCAGTCTTCGAGTTCTATAGAACCGGGACGAGTTGAGTCCACTGCATCAAGGTTGAGAAATCCTCCCTTCCCTGAGTACTCCAGCAGCATTCCGGCCGTGCCCACGAGTCCCGCAACAGAAACATCCTTGGCTGCAGTCACAAGATGCTGCTGAGCCAGTCTGTTCATAACGGAGAGTCGTTCTACGACCTCGTTGGCAGGTCGCTCCGTTACCGAGTCCCAACCCAGCTTGTAGCTGGCCCCTCTACGCCCCTGGTTATCGAAGAGCAGAATCAATACATCGTTCTCCAGAGCCCCACCCGCCGTCAGCATATTCTCTTTCTTGACCGTCCCGGTTGCTGAACCTACAACATAGGTAGACTTGGACTGGGGATTTGTATGGCCTCTCACTATGGGGACTCGAAATGTGTGAGACCCATCTATCAATCCCTCAAGGATTTGCTCTCCGATTCTGGAGTCTGAGTATGAGAGTGCCACAGCAAAGGAGGTTGGAGTGCCTCCTGCAGCGTAGATGTCCATGACGGTTGCCAAAACTGCATTGAAGCCTGCTGCTCGCGGATAGTATAGGCATAGCTCCTCGACAATTGCATCAGTTGTGAGCAGTACAATCTCGTCGCTAGTCGTCAGGATTGCGGCCGAATCTTCGCCAAGTCCATGTTCTTGATTGCCATTGTAAGATGTAGCTCGGAGACGTCCGATGATAGAAGGAAGCACGTACTTGCGTGAGATTCCTTCAAACTCATGTAGGAGACCAACGATCTCCTCTAGACGCGTCAAACAGATCCACTCTTCGGAGAATCAGTGAGCTAGGGTGGACCGAGGAAGCCTATGGCGAAAGCAGCCTGTCCGAGTATGATGCCAATTCCTAACATGGAAAGCCCTATCATGAGGTAAATCAGGGCCCTCATTTCTGAGCGAACTTCCTCTAGCACTTTGGATCACCTTGGCATGCTGCGATGATTTGCGTGTTGCTTATAGACGTTACGGGATAGGTCCTATGGAGGCCCGTCCCTATCGAATTCTCTCACTCCCCCTAGATGCTTGGAGTATATGGACGGAACTTCTTCTGATCCATCCTCAACAGGGTCGAGATAATCATCAGAGAAGGCGGGTCCAGTATGAAGTCCTCTGCACTTACCGGCATCCGTCATCTTCCGTATGGCGCATACTCCGAACTTGCACCAGGCCCCATCGCACTCATCATCAATCTCTGTGCACACAACAATCTTCTTCGACTGTGTGCGTCGAATCTTGAGCGCGCTGGGCTGGCGACTGCATTTGAATTCCTTACAAGTAGGTGTGCAAACAATGAGACCTTTGGACATGACATCTCACTCCAAACACAACACATTGTTCATTTCTTCTTCTTTGCATCAACGAGAATCTCATCCAGAATGGATCTGCCTATTTCTAGAATCTTCAAGGACCGTTCCACATCAGCTCTTGCCGTTTCATAGTTGCCTGCTGAAACGTCCCCAATCCTACGCTGAGCTTCAAGTCGACTGCCGTCCCGCTGCAAGGTTCGGCTTGTATTGTTCATGCTCTTCAGCCAATTCTCTGCATCCTTTATGGAACTCTTGAGACTCTTCCTAAGAGTCTTGATTGCGTCGGCAATCTTCTTCTTCTGCTCCTTGTAGACAGACTTGTCCAAAGACCCCTCCATCTCTTTGAGCTTAGAACTCTTCTCCTCTAGCTCATCAAGTGTCTTGACAGCCCTCTCCAGACCAAGGTCACCTCTGTAGTCAGACAGCTCTTCTCGCCTGGCCTTGGTCTTGTCGAAAGCGGCTCGCAGGTCTTCGGCCCGTGTGGTGAGAATGGCCTTGTCAGCGTGCCTCAGCTTGAGAGCCTGCCGTGTGGCTTGAATCTGATCAACCAGAGTGTCAAGTTCGTTTCGAATGACCTCTAGTTCAGCTCTCGCCATCAGAGTGACAAACTCCCTTTGGTCCATTCCCTCTACTGTCATCCCAAATTGAACTGCCTCTATTGGTTCGTCTTCCTTTGGCGGCCTCAGATCCACGGGCGCTTCGAAGCCCTCTGGGTCCAAGATGTCTTCTTCAGTGACTACCAAGGGGTTTCCACAAGACTTGCAGAAACTCCCCTCAGGAACGTCCATACCACATGAGGGACAAGTGACAAGTTCTTCAGACATCGGATTACTCCGCCCCATGCAGAGTCTAGCTTGACAGAGTGGGTTGTCGCATGCGCGCCTAGACTGCCACTATGCCAGTCTACCAAGCCTCGCCGTTACTTCATCTAGCTTCGCCTTTGTTGAAACTATGCTCTGAGCGCCATATTCGGGAAGAACCTTCAGCTCTTCCACAAGAAGCGCAATTGCTTTCGCAGGTTCAACCTCCTTCGTGTCGAGAGAGCCATCAGGAAAGGTGAGTGATGCCTCAACCCATTTCTCTTTGGATTCGTCAGCTGGATATAGAATGTATATGTAGTCGTCATTGCTGCAGATGAAGGAAGGAGT
>JBHLPB010000097.1:0-8569 GCA_048939905.1 Promethearchaeota archaeon | reverse complement strand
CTTCTTGAGAGACCGAAATCAACAGTGTCCTTCTTCCACATGCCCAAATGCTCAGCAGTGTGTCGAAGGTACTCCACTTCTGCAGGATAGTCTCTCCGGTCGCTTCTTAAAGCGTGCTCCTGTGCAGATAGTTGGTCCCTGCCAGTCCTCCGAGCTGAGCGTCATGAGGGAACTGCCGGGCCCAGGAGATTCCCAAAAAGAAGATAATGGCAAAGGGAACAGGCCCCTTGCCGTACCTATGTTGTCGATATACCGAGCTTCTCAACCATTTCCTTGTATCGGTTCCTCACAGTGACCTCAGTCACTCTTGCGGTCTTTGCTATTTCTAGTTGGGTGCGACGTTGACCTGTCAGGATGCTGGCAACGTATATTGCTGCAGCAGCCATTCCCTTGGGATCCTTCCCAATGGTCAGCCGCTCCTCCCGGGCAAGTTCAAGAATGTCTATAGCTTTCTTCTTGGCATTGCCTGGGAGACCGAGTTCGGTCCCAAACCTGTGCACGAATTCCACAGGGTTGCTGTGAGGAATCTTGAGGTTTAGATATCTGAGAATGAGTCGAACACAAAGGCTGAGTTCCTTTCTTGTGATGTGTATCTGATCGGTTATCTCCTCGAGTGGTCGAGGAACCTGATGCACTCTACAAGCGAGGTAAAGTGAAGCAGCAATCATCCCGAGAATTGTGCGTCCTCGAGTGAGTCGCTTACGGAGAGCCTTGCGGTATATCACTGCAGAAGTTTCTCGTATTGAATAAGGGATACTCAATTGAGAACTGATTCTGTGCAGTTCGGTCATTGCAACCGCGAGGTTGCGTTTGTCAGATGAATGAACCTTGGTGCGTATCTGCCATTTTCGCAGGCGGTGAATCTGTGCTCTACGAGTGGAAGTGAGTTTCCTTCCTGAGGCGTCCACATTCTGACGGCCAATAATGGTTGTCAGTCCTTGGTCAAACTTGCTCCAGTCAGTAGGACCCCCCACACGTTGTCGGGCGTTCTGCTCGTCGGCTGTGAACGCACGCCATTCCGGGCCCATATCAATGGACCTGTCAGAAAGAACAAGCCCACAAGCTGAGCAAATGACTTCTCCCCTCGCACTGTCAATGAAGACTTCCTCGGAAGTACAGGTAGAACAAACGTATCGAACCGCACCAACTATTCTTTCTCTGGATCTCTTAGTCTTCGCCTGTCTGCTGGCCAGTGCAATCATCTCCCTGCAATCCCTATCGTACAAACAGGGTTGCCGTCAGAGCAGTGTAGGATACCAGTGCGGGTACTCATTCATGGCGTTGAAGGAGCACATGTGTAGGCGCGCGAGTTCTCCGAGAGAACATCGTAGCGCAGTCAGAATTCCATTATAAACTCTTTGTCGCTTTTCTATAAACTTCTATTGTATAATTGAATAAGTCATAGTTCTCGTTCTATGCTAATACTATCACCTGCTGTCTCCTATCTAGCGCTTCATTTATGAGCCAAATAGAACATGATTGGCACATTGTGAGGTGAACCCTAGTTTGAGTAGTGGCCAGGCCAGTGACAATCCATGGGCACACGCTATCGATGTAGCGGCGGGGATACTAGCCAAGGCAGCAGGAGTCAATATAGAAGTCGTCAAGGAGAATGTAGAGATACCTCCAGATTCTGCGTTGGGTGACATTGCAACGACTATTGCATTCCGATTGGCCAAGGAACGCAAAGAGAATCCAGCGAAGATTGCGGCCGACATCGCGGGAGACCTGAAGAGGCTGGTGGATTCTGAGCCACTCCTAGACAGAGTTGAAGTAAAGGGCCCCTACATCAATCTGTTTCTATCAAGGGGTGAACTCGCGAGACTAACAGTAGGAACAGTTGCCGCCAAGGGCACCGACTTCGGAAAGACCGGCGAATATGCAGGCATGCGTGCCCTGATAGAGTCACCTGCAGTCAATCCCTCAAAGCCATGGCATATCGGACATGCAAGAAACGCAGTCCTCGGTGATACATTGGGAAACATACTCGAGTCGGTAGGTTATGAGGTCATTCGGACTGATTGGATCAACGACTTGGGCCTCCAGATTGCACAGCTAGTCTGGCAACTGATGCAGCCAGAAGTACCCGAGCCGAAGCCAGAGGAGAAGTATGACCACTATCTGGGACACTTGTACGTGGCGGTCCAAGAGGCCTTCGAGAAGGACAAGAAGATTGAAGACGAGATAAGGGCGGTTTCGCGAGACCTGGAACACCTTGAAACCGAAGCGGCAAAGAGAAGTGAGAGAATGGTGACCGAGTGCCTCAAGGCACAGTGTCAGACAGGCTATCGTCTTGGGATATATCATGACCTCCAGATATGGGAGAGTACAATCGCCCACAGCGGCCTACTCGAACGTGCAAGGGATATGATGCTGGAGGCTGACAGCATCTTTGTGCCGCAAGAAGGAGAGAAGGCAGGTTGCATCGTTGCTGACTTGCGAACCATTGACGAGTTCAAGGACATGAGAGACCCCTACAAGGTCTTGTTCAGATCGGACGGCACGAGAACTTACACGGGCGCAGATGTAGCATTCCAGATGTGGAAATTCGGCATCGTCAAGGACCCGTTCCAATACAGAGTGTTCGAAGTGCAGCCAAATGATAGAGAAGTCTATCGAACGGCTGTTGATGGAGATGACCGAAAGTTGGGAGAGGTTGAACTGGTGTTCAACGTCATTGGGTCGGACCAAGCCCACCCACAGAAACTGGTATACACAATCATGCATCTTCTCGGATACAACAAACAGAGTGAGAATTCGCATCACATTGCATTCGAGTTTGTCGGACTTGATGATGCGGACTTCTCCGGGAGGGAGGGGACTTGGATAGGCTACTCAGTAGACGAGGTCCTCGACAAGGCCGAGAAGTTAGCTCGCGACGAGGTTGACAAGCGCAATCCTGATGATGATGATGAATTCAAGGCCGAGGTTGCAGCGATGATTGGGTCAGGTGCCGTCAGATATCATCTACTCAAGACATCACCTGACAGGAAGATTATCTTCAGATGGGACGACGCACTGGATTTCAATGGGGATGCTGCACCATACTTGCAGTACTCATATGCTAGAGCGCAGCGGATTCTTGAGAAGGCTGAAGAAGGAGAGCTATCGGGTGCCGATCTCACGGTACTGGCCTCAGAAGAAGAGTTCGCTCTGGTGAAAGCCATTGCGAGATTCCCAGATGAGGTTCTCGAGGTTGCTCGAGGCCTCAAGAAGGAGGTTTGGGGAACAAGCTTCAATTCCAATCGGATAACGTCGTACTGCTATCAACTGGCAACACTGTTCACCAAGTTCTACGACTCATGCCCGGTTTTGAAGGCAGACCCTAAGTTCAGGATTGCAAGGCTCGAACTTGTGAAGACCTTCAAGACTGCTATGGCGAACTGTTTGAGAATGATTGGGATTCCTGTTGTTGAACGAATGTAGGCTAACCCGATGTGATTTTGACGGACGAGATCACTATTGAAGGGCTTATGATTGCTAGAGCCACTCTTGTGTCTCCCCCGACCAGCTCTACACGTCGAAGAAGGTCACGCATGTTTATGCCCACAAGTGTGTTCTTGACAGGATGCTGAATCTCTCCCTTCTCAAAGTATGAACCCTCCATTATCATCGCACTGAGGTCTCCAGTGGCCATATTGGGGCGGTCGCCTGTGTAGCGACATAGAACACCTTTCCCCACCTCAGAGAGTACATCCTCAAGTGACCCCTTCCCAGGAGCAACAACGAAATTCGAAGTTGAGATGGAAGGTACCCCCGAGTAGGAGGGGCGGCTCGCATTGCCTGTATTCTCCACGCCGTCCTTGTTGGCGGTGTATGAATTGTGAAGCAGGCTCTTCAAGACTCCATTCTCTAGCACTTCGGTCTTCTGAGCTCGGACACCCTCAGCATCAAAGGGGCGAGAGCCAACACCTCCGGGGAGTAGTGCATCATCAACGATGTGTAGCACCTCCGAAGCGACTTCCTCACCAAACGCATCTGATATGTATGAGCGGCCATATTGCACTTCCTCCGCATTGATAGCACCTGCAAAGCCGCCGCCAATTATCGCGCTTGCTGCAAAAGGAGTGAGTACGAGTGGCATATCCCCACCCTCAACCGTCTTGGCTCCAAGGTTGCTCAGTGCGTTCTCGGCAGAGGACCGGCCAATCCATTCCGGGTCTATCTCCTTCAGTGTACGGGAAACCTGGAACTCGTAGCTGGACGTCTGATCCTCGTCATCTTTGATTGTGGGAGAAACATACAGCCATGTGGACGTGGATTCAGCAGAGGAGGAGATACCCAGTGAGTTGACAATCGTTGTGAATCCTGTTGAAGCTGCGAACTTCGCTTCTACTGCCGACTTATGATTCGCAAGTGCATTCTGGGCGGCATCGACCCCTCTCACAATCAAATCTGCTGCATCCTCAGACCCCAATTCCTGGATTGCAGGATCGAGGAGCCCTTTCACCTTGGGGTAGCTGCCTTGCGCTGAAGGTAGACTCACAAAGTCGGGATCCTCGATAGAGGCTTTTGCCAGCTTAACAGACTTCTCTGCGGCTTCAATCAGGTCGGCCTCCAATACTGTGGTGACATAGGCGAATCCAGTACTCTTCCCAACCACAGAACGAATTCCGCAGCCGGCATCTCGCCTGTCAGAGGCGCCCTTGATAGCATTGTTCTCCACATCGATTGAGAAAGAACGCGACGAGGCAATGTAGACCTCTGCCTGGTCGGCCCCAAAGTCCTCAGCTTTCCGAGCTGTCTTCTCTGCTATGTCAACGAGTTGCCCGTTCATTCTACATTCCCCCTACAGGGACGCTTCTGATGCGAGCATGAGGACCTCCACTCATGTCAGGGACCGATTGACCACTCTTTCCGCATGTACCAGCGTCCATCTCGAAGTCCTTTCCAATTGCATCAATCTTAGCAAGTACCTCCAAGATCTGGCCAGCAAGCGAAACGTCTCTCACCATCTGGCCAATCTCGCCCTTCTCAATCAGGTAACCGTGACTGGCCTGAAACTGGAACTGGCCCTTTGATGGGTCAGTATAGCCGTAGTTGAAACTACATAGTAGTATACCGTTCCTAGTGTCAGCGATGAGCTCGTCTACATCCCAATCGCCTGGCTCCATTATCGTGTTTGACATCCTGGCCAAGGGAGGATACATGAAGGACTGAGCTCTTGCGGAACCATTAGGCTCCATCTCCAGGCGAACTGAGGTTTCTAGTGTATGAAGAAGGTCTGTCAGAATGCCATCTTTGACTAGGTGCCTCTTCCTTGTCTTGGTTCCCTCAGCGTCATATTCAAACGAACCACGTTCACCAGGCATTGTTGGGTCGTCGCTCAGGTTGAGATGTTCAGGGCCGACACTCTTCCCGACCATATCCTCTAGGACAGTCGTATGAGCGGGCCAATTGTCAGCCTCACATGCATGACCAAATGCCTCATGGACCATCACACCATTCAAGACAGGGTCCATTACTACGTCATAGGTAGCGCCCTTCGCTGCAATAGATGAGAGAAGATTGACTGCCATTTCTGCGGACTCAGTGCCTATGTTCTGAGGCCTCTCTTTCTCCATCTCCTCGTAGCCACCTCGTGTTCCATGTGACCTGAAAGCACGTTGTCTGCTAGTTCCATCCTTGGCAAAAGACAACGAGATGATACGAGGCAAGGACGTTTCACTCCATACACTTGTTCCGAGGGAATTGGCAGTGTACATTCTTGTCCACAGATCCCCGTAGATAGTCCTGGTGTTCACGATCCGCTTGTCAAAGGATTTGGCTTGGTAATCGATCATCGTTGTGAAAGCCATCTTGTCCTCGAATGATACATCCTCGAATGGCATCTTGACCTTGTACTCGACACGGTCCTTGAATGTTGGACCGTCGATATCGAACCGCTCCACCACCTTCGACTTGGTTGCAGCAGCTAGCCGTCCGAGTGACACTCCTGTATCACGCATTCCTTTCGGGCTGAGGTCAGTTGTCTGGCCAAATGCCCAGGCCCCGTCAACAAATGCACGGATTCCAGCCCCTCGAAGACGGGAGGCGAGAGACCTCTTTGTCACTCCATCGCTCATCTCAATAATGGTAGTAACTGTGTTCTCAATTCTCACATCGGCGAAAGTCGCGCCGCCATCCAAAGCAGCCTCAATCGCGGCCTGTGCAAGATTCTCCATCGGCATCACTCGGTACTCGACTGTCGCCGCTGAGAGGGGTTTTCCATTATAACTGATGTGGACTGTGACCTACTAATACCGACGTGATACACGGGTTATTCTTAGCTGAGAGTTGTAACAGAACAGGACACAGGAGGTGCAGACTTGACTCCAGATTCGTCTTCGCAGCGATGTCCTGCGTGCCAACGTAACACAGCCAGCCACATGTGCGAGGATTGTGGTTCTGTGTTGTGTTCAAACTGCCTAGAGCCCAGATCAAGTGAGTATCAGATTTGTAAGGACTGTCACACACCTATAGCTCGCTCAGACCTAGGCGAAAAGATAGGGATCTGTCCCGAATGTGAATCAGAGAACATCAGTAAGGGTCGACGAACAGAGGACATGTGTCCCAGATGCCACTCCAGCCGCATTATTCTCTTGGAGGAGAAGAGAAGAAGCTTGGCACAGGAACTTCGACAAGCGATAATGAACATTCAGTACGGCCATACGAAACTCCGCGATTTTACGAACAGACTTGACTCAGCAAAGAGAATCCTGATATCTTTGAGAATGGCGAACTTCCTGCACTATCACTGGTTGGAGGACAAGATTGAGTCGATTCAAGAGGAGCTTCCAGCAATCAAAAACAGGATTGGAAATCAAGCAGAGATAGTGGCTCGAAGAATGGCCGCGGAAACAACAGGGCTGATTGACTACAACAGATGGACTCCGGAGCAGTTCCCCTTCATTGAGGGAGTCACAAACAGAGTGGCCGAGATAAGTAATCACTACAGGCAGAACGTGGACGATGCTCTCAACGAGGTGATGCCGAAACTGGAAGATGTCAGCACACAGCTTGAAGGACTGAGCTATCACAGAACTGAGTTCAAGGGGTTCTATGAGCATGTTGAGCTGTCAGTCAACGAGCTGCCCGTGTGCGCTCTGCCAGACATCAAGGTGGTAGGTAGCAATTTCCTCAAGCAGGACAAGGCTGAAGGCACGTTGTTCATCACGAACAAGAGACTAATCTTCATTGCCGAAACTGGCAGGCTTCGTAAGAAGACTGAGACAATCTTCGACTTTCCGCTCGTCTACCTCAAAGAGATAGAAGAAGTCGGTCGACTTACGAAGAAGCTTGTGCTTCGACTAAAGCAGGGTAATCTGAGAATCTCCTGTAATGAGGAGACCAAGAAAGTCCTGCCGGATTACCTCGAAATTGCCAGACGATTCGAGAAATACATGCAGACAGATATGCAGAGAGTAAGGAAGATAGAACAGAGGTCCGTTAGTATTAGCGACGTTAGGCTCAAGATTGAGGGGCTTGTCTATACACTCCTATCTGGTGGTAGCGATTGGGCTCAACAGGAACCGCCGATGAGGCGTCCGTTTGGCGTGACGAGAGACCTGGATCCCGACAGGTTCCGTGACTACGCTTTCAGAAAAGACTACCATGATAACTCTAGAAGGTTCAGGGACCACCTAGAAGACACATATGGTCGGACCGGATATGGATATCTCGGCCCAGACAAAGAACTGGAAACCTTGAGAAGAGATGCGATAGAGATTGATGATGCCATTGATGAAACCATACGATTGATGCGGAATGGCCACCTAGTGACCGAGGACTTCATCAGACGCTACCGCGGCCTAATGCGTGACTCCTACAACACTAAACGCGAGCTTGAGCGCATTGCTAAAAAGATGAGCAGATACAGATGGTAGTCAGATTCCGAGTTCTCGTTCGAGCTGCTTGATATCCTCTTCTAGAGACTCGCTTTCAGTTGCTGGTCTTGCTACGGCGGAGGCCTCAACCAGTCCTGCCTCTACATCGAGTTCCTGCATGGCAGCTGCCAAGTCGTCAGAACTCACATCCATGGTCACGTCCAGGGCGTCACCCGATATCTCTGCCTCAATCTCGAACTCATCTAGACGACGTGCAATCTCATCAACATTCTCTACGAGCTTCTTCGCATCTGAAGTTTCACCCAGCATACCGAGGATCTTCCCGACCTCCTCTAGGGCGCGGCTTGTCTTCGCAGAAGTCTGTGCACGATTAAGATGAGCCAGAATCTTCAGTATCTGTAGACGCGATTTGTCTACGGATAGAGCGAACCTTCGGAATCGCACCATCTCAGTCGCATACGTTCGGAATGCATCAACTTGTCCTGCCTGTCTGGCTTTGACAGCTCGATTCTTTGTGTCTCTCTCCTCTTTCTCCAGTTTGTTTCTCTGTCGCTCTAGCTGTTTGGCCAGGATTCGGAGCTGGCTTGAAACCTCTCCTACGTCAGGTCGCTTTCGACCCCATGAAAATGCCTTCCTAAGCGAATCCAAGAAGCTCACCATGTTTGTGGGGGTAAACCCTAGAGTCTAGCTTGGAAGTTCAGCGTTTAAACCTTCGCAGGACAGTCTGACTTGTGGATTGCGGG
>JBHLPB010000096.1:0-8593 GCA_048939905.1 Promethearchaeota archaeon | reverse complement strand
GCTCACCGATTAAAACCGAACGTGAGCTGGGTTTAGACCGTTGCGAGACAGGTTGGTTTCTATCTATTGGCGCTGTCGGATGTCTGATGGCAAGATGAAGCCGGTACGAGAGGAACGCTTCGTCGCGACCTATGGTGTATCGATTGTCTGAGAAGGCACTGTCGAGTAGCTAAGTCGTAACGGATAAACGCTGAATGCATCTAAGCGTGAAACCGGACCAGAAAATAGACATCCACTTACTAGACGACCCCTTCCGAAAGGGGCGGCGGGGCTGGCGACAGCAACGTCGAGTCTAGGAACGAGGGCTCTGCTAGAAGAGCAGGTAAATAGGGCAGGGGTGTAAGCACCGAGCTTCGGCGAGGTGTTCAGCTCACTGCTACTAATGCCCGAGGCGTGCAGTTCAAAAACGTGACTCGCGCAGTACCTAGAGTTGTCAAGGTTTGAGTAGTTGTAACGTGATTGCTTCCGTCCTGTGCAGGTCAACCTCATTGGTTTCTTTGTCATTCACAGAGTTTATGTTCGACTACTCTAGGTCTTAATAGAATGTCATGACATCGGACAACACCGTTCCAGAAACAGATCCAGATACAGACATTGATTCTTGGCCGTTTGAGGAGCTTGAACTCGCGAAAGTAGAACCTTGTTTAAGTCTGTGTTTCTCGTGTTGTATACTCATCTTGGTGGCCATCACATTGGGCATGTCGTTAGGGACCATGATGACTACCAATCCCTCGGCTGCCATAACGGGTGTTGGCCTATCCGCATTGACTCTGGCGATTCTTCTTGTTGCGATTCAGGTCTACAGATCGAACGAGGTTCGTAGGCGTGACTCGGGCAACGCTTAGAGTTGTCAAGACTGTGAGTTGTAACGTGATTGCCTCCATCCTATGTAGGTCAGCCTCATTATCCCCGATCTAGAATGATTGCTGCCAAGGGTGAAGACCATCATCTAGCATACGTATTTTTGCGACCGTCGAAGCAATCAGGACTTGAGATTACAGCTTTGAATCGAGTCTTTCACTCAAAGACTGGAAGCAAAAGCGCTGAGGGTGACTCCCAATGAGTAGGGATATGAGAGTCTTACTTCTTACAGGTCAGATGGCATTCGAAGGCTTGGTTCAAGTGACCTCGGGCTTTCCAAATGTCAACGTCGAACGCCTTCCAATCACCGTTGCGGCGTTCACCACTCCAAGACTGGTTCTGAAACATGCACCTAATCTCTTGGATAAGTGGAAACCAGACCTCATTCTGGTATCTGGCCTTGCTCGCGGTAACTTCTCCGAACCTGCCGAACAGATTGGTATACCTATTATGAAAGGAACACGATATCTCACGGCGCTTCCCTTACTTCTGAGGAATCTACAGCAAATCACTCCGAAGCTCTCAGAGGAGCACGCAGCTGATTCGATTGTCAAGACGATTTTAGTTGATGAACTGAGAGATCACATGAAACAACTAGAGGGAGAAACGGTTTTCGAGAAGCGCAACTTCAGGCTACGTTCCGGATGCCCAGTCGGGATTGATTTCCCTCCCAGAGTGATGGCCGAGATTGTCGATGTCACAACAAGGTCTATTGAGTACAGCATGGCGACTGCCCATTTCTTTGCAAAATGGGCAGACATACTTGATGTTGGAGCCACCATAGACGAGCCCAATCCAGAGAGAATAGCCGAGATAGTGACTGAGGTGCGCAGACTCGGTCTGCCTGTTAGTGTGGATTCTCTGGATAGAGAGGAGATAATGGCTGGTGTTGATGCAGGTGCTGAGATAGTCCTCTCGATAGATAGGGGCAACTTGGATGTGACTGACAGAATACCAGAGGACGTGACACTTGTGTGTCTCCCGACAAACATCTCAGCCGGGATTCTCCCTCCTGATCCTATTGAACGTGCGCAAGCATGCTCCAATCTCTGTAACGAGCTGAGAACGAAAGGATTCGACAGAATACTTGCAGATCCAATACTAGAGGCTCCAATCCAACCTGGCCTTATGGAGTCCTTGCGTGCCTATCATCATTGTCGAGTCCTTGATGCTGACCTCCCTTTACTGGCAGGATTCGCGAATGTGACCGAGTTCGTAGACTCAGATACTGCAGGAATGAATGCCATCCTGGCCTGTCTGGGCATCGAGCTAGGAATCTCAGTCTTCCTCTCAACTGAGGAACGAGCATCGACATATCGCTGCGTAAGCGAGCTGAAGTCTGCAGCTCTTATGGGATTCATCGCAGGTCACATGGACTCGCCGCCAAAGGAGATTGGGGCCACAGCTTACGTGGCAAAGTCCAGCGGTCTTGATGTGCAAGCAGTTTCGATGGACGATTCATTCAAGTCCCTTGAGGAGCGAGAGATCAAATGTAGGCCCGATACGAGGGGATACTTTCGAATAGGAATAGACCGACGGAGGGACAGAGTTCTTTGTGAGCACAGAAGCAGGAGAGGGCCAATCCGACGATTTGCTTCCGAAACTGCAACTGCAATACTGCGAGAAATCCTATCTACAAGACTAGTTTCCAGTCCAAGTCACGCAGCCTATCTTGGAACCGAGCTGACCAAAGCAGAGATTGCGCTTAAGTCCGGGCACAACTATCGACAGGATGAACATTGGGACATTGAGCTGACAACGGGTATCTAGAGCCTTGTAGGTTGCTCAGTTAAGAAGAGGCATTAGCTCATACTTCCCATTTCTGGCTCCTTGAACTATGGAGAGCATTTCTAATGCGTTTCACGAATCCAGAAGTCCGATTATGAACAAGTGGCCTGCGTGGTACCCAGAGTTGTAACATGATTGCTTCCGTTCTATGAAGGTCAACCCCATTGGCTCCTTATGATTCACAGAGTTTATGTTGGAGTACTGTGGCTTATCCCAGACTGTCATGACATCGGATAGCAGCGTTCCTGAAGTAGATGTAGACCTAGAGGATGAGTCGGATGCTTCTGACAATCTTGAACTCGCGGCTATAGAACCTTGTCTAAGTCTATTCTGCACATGCTGCAGTCTTCTCTTGGTGGTCATCACGCTTAGCGTAGCGTTCGGTTTCATCATACCTATGTCTGACCCCATCGTTGCAGTGACCGGTGTCGGTCTCTCTACACTGACTCTGGCGGTCGTCCTTCTTGCGATTCAGGTCTACAGATCTCACGAGGTCCGTAGGCGTGACTCTCGCAAAACCTAGAGTCATTAAGTGATAGCAGCCATCGTTTGCAGGTCGGCCTAAAATGAAAGGGAGGAATGACTCAATAGATGGGCCTGATTCTTTTGCCGCAATGAATGCATTCTGCCAGCCCGTCTTCTCCGATATCCTCACTGACGAATCTGTTAATGTTCTTGCACCAGAGACAAAGAACCTCAGACTCGAACGCGACAGGAACTACTCCCAACTCAACGAGGAAATCATATTCAGCTCTACTATGAAGTGAATAGGACTCGCCGGGATTCAAGGGGGCCAGTCCGGCAGCGAAGATTGTGAGTTGGCCCACAGGCTCATCTGTCGTGTGCTCAAACAAATAGTCCATGTCATCTGAATCGGGCCTTATTGAAGAGTCGAACTCTAATGTAACCATAAACACCAGATATGTTCTGGAATGTGGTCCGGCCTCTCTTTCATTCAGGAACAGAGCAATGGTTCTCTCATCCGTTTCCCAGACCCTTTTGTAAAGATTGCCTGCGTAGTTGTCTACTGCCCGGTAAATCTTGACTACCTCAGACTTCCTCAGGGTAACCTTCAGCACGCGTCAATCATCTCCAGCTATCAGTCTATGATATTCAAGTTTGACAGATACAACTCCCTTTTGAGGCTTAAATCCTTGAGCAAGGAATCTACCAAGAGGTGGGGGTCGAACTAAGACCTCTTTCCTACCGTTCTTCACTCAGGTTTCTTTCTCCGCTTTAGGATTGGGCTTAGAAACATCCAGAACACTACTCCCACGATGAAACTGCCAGCTACTATGCCGGATAGCACCAACGGTTCGATCAGGGATGGCCCGTGTGGCTCATACTCTGCCTGAACAGTTATGGTGAAGGTTGCCGCAACGACGTTACCATGAGGATCAGAGGCAGTAACGATGAGTCCATAGACTCCTGAAGTCAGAGTGGTAGTGTTAGTCAGAAGACCAGTAGTGCTGACTTCAAATCTGAGAGTATCGTTGATAGTCCAACTGGATATTCCTGATATGTCCCAGGCCGCAAGCTGATAGCTAAGCTTCTCTCCATGTTGCAGGGTTTGGTCGGTGGGCGAAGCTGTCCATGAGGGCGGAAGTGTGTCCATCACCCAGACTGTGAACTGCGCTGAACGCACGTGATCGTAGACGTCACTAACGTAGATAGTCAAGCCATAGGGTCCCAGGGAGAGAGGCTCGATACTTCTGATTCGACCTGCCCAATCTATTGTGAATCGTACTGTGTCGTCAACCCACCACTGACTCAATCCCGATGGGTCTGTGGCATTGACATCGTATACAAAACCTTCTCCGAACTCCACGATTTGGTCCGTAGGTTGCTCTAGCCAGCTGGGTGGCGAAATGTCCGGTCCTACGGTCACATTGAAGACCGTCGTAAGATCATTGCCAACAGTATCATTCACTGACACCTCCAGCCCATGGGTTGTCCCTACCGGACCAAGATGCCCTGCATTTGTGATTACTCCTTCATTATCAACGGCAAAGTGAATCGAATCATTGAGCCACCAACTGTCGATTCCTGCATGCGAAGTGGCGTTCAAATCATAGTGGAAATCAAGTCCGAATTCGGCGACCTGACTAGTGGCTGGTTCACCCCAAGTCAGTTGGGGCATCAGCATCATCCACATGTCAGTATCGCCCATACCGAAGCTGTATGTATACCCGACAATGGCAAAACCCCCGAGCGATGTTTCTATCATAGAGACGATATAGTCGTAGTCGGAACCACCGCACGTCTGATTCCAGATATGATGACCTGTGCTGTTCGCAAGGACAAACCATGCATCTTGGTTACCGGCACCAGAGCTGTTCGTGATACCGGCCACCGCAAAACCTCCATCACCGTGTTCCACCACGGCATAGCCGTAGTCGTTTCCGATGCCTCCGACGATGCGATTCCACTGGTGATGACCTGTACTATTGGTGCGAATCAACCACATGTCAGTAGCACGCGTACTTGGATCTTCGATGGTACCAGTGATGAGAAAGCCTCCATCATTGCACTCCAGTATGTCTTCGCCCCTCTCGAACTTCCCCACATTGAGGCGACGTTCCCAAAGATAGTTCCCCTCTTCATCCGTGCGCACGAGCCACACATCCCGTCCGCCCAGCTCATCGGAATAGCCCACGATGACAATACCACCATCTCTACATTGCACCATCGAGATCCCCTCATCAATCTGGTTTCCACCGTAGGTGTGGTCCCACTGATGGTTGCCCAGGTTGTCAGTGCCCACCAACCACAGATCTTTGTCAGGACCACCATAGCTTGTAGTCATGCCCATGAGTATGAACCCACCATCAGATCTCTCCAATACAGAGAAGCCATGGTCGCGAAGGCTGCCCCCGTAGGTGCGGTTCCATAGGTGGTTACCATCGTCGTCTGTACGAATTAGCCAGAAGTCCCACTGGCCAGCACCGAAGCTGTAGGTTTCAGCTATCAAAGCGAAGCCGCCATCACTGCATCTTACCAATCCTCGACCGACGTCGCCTTCTATTCCACCAAATGTCTTGTTCCACAAGACCTGGCCCATGTTATCGGTTCGAACCAACCACACATCAGAATCCCCTGCACCAAAATTCCTAGTTGAACCGATGACTGCAAAGCCACCATCGATGCATGTCACCACAGATGAACCTGTGTCTTGGGCAAGTCCCCCGTATGTGCGATTCCATAGCCAATTACCAATACTGTACTCCTCTGTGTCGACCCCAAACATGGCCTGCTGGAAACTGGCAGACGGTTCTTGATGGATTGGATCGGGTATGCATACGATTTCCTCTACGTTACTTGTCGAGCAATGCAGCCTAGATTCGATATCACAGAAGTCAGTCGTGTGTAGAGGGGAATGGATTAGCATGACGAGCAGTAAGAGGACACCAATCGTTCTGCACGTACGGGAGGTCATGTCGGACGGCATTTAGTACCAACTCCTTGTAATGAGCAGCCAGAAGAGCCAGAATCAAGGGCACAGCAATGATGTTGGTTCGATGTCAGTCAATCTCTTATGGCCTCCTAAGCCGCACTTGTTGTTTGGTGTTCATCATATATGGGTCACTATTTCATGGTTTCTAGTCAGTGTCTTCACGGGCTGACAGGACTATGGACTGAGGACAAGCTCGTACAATTCAATGTCAAGCCCCCAGAAGTGCTTCTTCAAATAACCGCTCTTTCTGAAACCGAACTTCATGTAGATTGAGATTGCCTCTTCCATGAATGGGGCTGTGTCGAGCCAGATCTTGTGTGACTTCTTCGACCGTGCGAAATCGATTGCTTTCTTCACCAGCGCGGTTCCTATACCCGCGCCTCTGTGAGGTTTGTCAACGGCCATGTGAGTAAGCTGGCACGTTCCATGCATGAGTCTGCACCCCACAACACCAACCACTTCGCTCCCAATTGCCGCGACTATGTAGGTTTCTCGCTTCATCCATTCTCTCATTTCGCTAACGGACGGCTGCCTAGACTCTCTCAGTTCTCTGGGCATCAGTGTATCGTATTCATCCCACACCCGCTTGTACAGAGCCGAGATTTGATATGCATCCGCAATCTCCGACATCCTTATTGTGAAGTCATCATTGGAAGGCTTCGAATCCTTGTCATGCATGGTCTGCATCTACTTCTGCTCAATCTAGAATCTTGTGATTAGCGTGTCTTGAGTAACTGATAAAACAGGCATGAGCCTCTTGTTGGCCCATGGACCCGCTAATAGTGATGATCTCTCTTCTTTCTGTCCCGATTGGCATCCTGATTGGCTTGGGGGCTGGTGTAGTGGGTCTTACTGCATGGCCGTTGCTAGTGCCATTACTGTTAGTATTTGGAGGATTTCCATTACATGAAGCATTGCTATCAAGTCTTCTTGTTGACTTGGTCATTGCAGTCATATTGACCATCTTCTATGTGAGATTCGCAGATGTCGAAGTTGATGGCATATACGGGGCCAAGTTGGGGACTGTAGCAGGAATCACGGCCATCATCACCGTGATCATTGCATTTCCGTTGCTGGAACAGTACTCTGATGTTTTCAAAGGCGGCTCAACCATTGTCACGATGTTGTTGGGAGTATTCTTCATAATCCAAGGAGTAAGGATGAAATCTCCCCCAAATCAAGCTGGGCTTGACAACACTGATTCATCGGGTTATTCAAGACTAGATGCAAGGCACAACCGCTTCTCTCAGAAACAGAAGAACCTCATCTCGTACGGGTTCTGTGCGGTTCAGGGACTGCTTACTGGGGCAATAGCTATCGGTGGTGCAATGAACATCGTACTCGTGCTGGCGTTCCTGGTAGGATATCCAACACTCCGAGCAGTGGGTACTGCTATGGTGACAACCACCATAATGCTGTCAGCAACCGTCCTCGCCTACGCGGTTCTTCTTGAGTTCACTCTTTCCACTCTGCCCATTGTTGTTCTCTATGTCATAGTTGGAGGAATCAGCTGCCTAATCGCTGTTATGCGAGTCCAAAGCATTCCAGAACGAAGACTCCGGCTTACAATCGGAGTCGTGGTCATGACAGCAGCCCTCTTCGCAGCAGCACAAGTGTTCCTTCTTGGATGACCCTGTGAAGACAGGAATGAAATACAGTCCAGTACCAATGCATTTACCGAAACCATAATTAACCATTGTTAACCACCAAGGAGCGGTGCCATTGAATGAGTGTCCAAGACAATATTCAGATTACAAAAGCAGCACTCGAAGCCTTTGAAGCCCACGACATGGACCGTTTTGTGAGTTTCATGTCTGAATCAGTTCTCGACTTTGTTCCGGGTAGGTCCGAGCCGCTCAGAGGCCGTGAAGCAGTCAGAGAAGACAACATCGGTTTCCTAGCTATGTATCCCGATGTTACGTTTGAAATCACGCAGATATTCGGAAACGGGGACATGGTCTGTGCACAGGGGGTTGTCAAGGGGACTAACACGGGTCCACTTCCTGGTCCTGATGGCAAACAGCTGCCCACGACAAACAAGTCCTTTCGAGTTCCAGCCTGCTTCGTGGCAAGGATTGAGG
The DNA here is from genome assembly GCA_048939905.1 of Promethearchaeota archaeon. GTDB lineage: Archaea > Asgardarchaeota > Thorarchaeia > Thorarchaeales > Thorarchaeaceae > SMTZ1-83. The sequence goes on along the minus strand of JBHLPB010000096.1, from coordinate 409 downwards.
ATGGCAAGATATCAGAGATCTACGAGTATCTGGACCGACTTGAATTCTCTACGCAGTTGGGGAATACAGAGTAGTCCGGCTGTCACGTGATTCACTTCCGGCCATCTGAGCCGCCGGTCAGTTTCTGCTACCCACGCAACGTTAGTTTCATCAATCAACGTTCTTTTGGTCGCTGAGAGTGACGGGCAATGCAAGAGGAAATGGACACAGTTGGTGCTGACGTTGGGAGCGCACGCTTGATAGAGCGTACACTTGCAGCGTTACTTGTGTTCATCAGTCTGATGTATCTTGTCTTAGGAAGCTATGAGTATGGCATATACAATCTTCTCGCTTTGCCCTTGGAAATCGCCACAGCCGCCCTAGGGCTTTGGGTTTGGTGGAGGTCTGGTAGTCGTTCTATGTCTGATGC
>JBHLPB010000095.1:0-8631 GCA_048939905.1 Promethearchaeota archaeon | reverse complement strand
CGTACTTTCGTCTTAGACATTGATTACCATCTCCGACTTTGGCGCTTCTTCAGTCTGTCATCAGGAGTCCCCTTCAATAGGCGTCCGTCAACTCTTACAACTGTCGAATCATTGAGTTTCAAGTCGAATACACAGACACTCTTTGGCACTCTGATTACACCTCTCTTTGTCGACAGGTGTATCATCTCTCTTGATTCATGCTCGACGACACCTCTTCTGGATACAAGCCCTTTGTCTGTAGAACTCACGACATGGGCGTGAAGCCCTATGATTTCGTGTCTTGTCAGAAATGCTGGAGAAATCTTCATTTCTGGCTCTCACGCTCCATCTCGCTTTCAATGGTCAGAATCCTGGCAATAGCTTTCCTAACGTTCCTGATTCTGAATGGGTTCTCGGTACCCCCACCTGTGGCATGTTGAATCCTGATTTCGGCGAGTTCGTTGTAGAGGTCTTCGAGCTTCTTCTGACGCTCCGCCGGAGTGAGTTTGCGAATGTCCTTTGCAGTCAGTCGTGCCATGTCTATTCCTCCAGTTTGTCAAGATCCTCTATCTCTTCCAGCTCCTTCAGAGCCTCCTCAGTATCAGAAACAGAAGGAGCCTCTTTCTCCTCGACTGGCTCCTCGGCGGACTCAGCAGTCTCAGGTTCGTCCTCAGGTGTATCGTCTGGTTTGATGATTTCCTCGACCAGCTCAAGCCCGTCTAGCTCTTCAAGCTCTCGTAGTTCCTCAATGTCGGTGATTCCCTCGAGCCCTTCCTTGACCTCTTCCTCAATCACGACCTCTTCTTCTACCCTCTTGAGGACATCAGGCTCTTCCACTTTGCGTGGTTTTGGCGGCTTGATGTTTATCACTCCTGGGAGCTTGGCGTCTGGTCGCATGATTCTCACCTTAACACCAATGACTCCAGGCTTCAAAATCGCGATGTCATCTGCTTCATCTACGAATAGGTCAGCAGGCTCCCCGGTCTTGGCTACGGTGGCCTGTTTGAACTTCTGATATCTTGCTCTCCTGCTTGAGAGCTTGCCCTTGACAATTATCTCACAGCCCAAAGCTCCTGCACGCATCACACGTCTGAGAATCCAATATGCCATTCTTCTGAATCGGACGCCGCGTTCAAGCTGTCTTGCCAGTCTTGAGGCCATGACCTGGGCGTTCAACCACGGATTCTCAATCTCGCTCACTTCCACCTGAACGTTCTGAACGCCAAACTCTGACTCGAGAATCTCAGTCAGTTCCCTGATTTTTGATCCTCTGCGTCCAATGACGACGCCAGGCCGAGAGGCGTGGATTATGACCTCTGTCTTCATTGGCATCTTGCGAATCTCAACACCGCCGTATCCTGCGGAGTTCAGTTCTCGTGCCAAGAACTCGTCAATCTTAAGTCTACGTGAGTTCTGATCAATGAAGTACTTGACCGCCGACAATCTATATCACTTCCTCCAATACCACTTCAACATGTGATGTGTTTTCAAAGTAAGGGGTGCTTCTACCGAATGCACGCTCAACGTACTTCTTGTAAGTGCGACCTCTGCTGGTTGCGGCATGGATGATTCTGAGTCTATCTATGTCGAGACCCTTGTTGTCGGCATTGGCTTCTGCGTTTCTCAGAACCTTCAGAATGTGCTGAGACGCCTTGACGGGATGTCCACCGACAGCCCATTTCACTCCTGCGTGATGGCCTCTCTTCCCCTTGTGCCGTCTGTATGGAATCCACGCCTTCTCTTCAATGACATTCTCAAGAAGTTCGATGGCCTTGTCTAGCATAAGACCACGAATGGCATTGCAGATTTCTCGACAATGCTTAGGCGAACATCGCATATCGCGGCCGCTAGCAACGGATGTCTTGTCCGGATCAATGCCTATGATTGAGTAGCCATATGTTGGCATATCGACTCACTTCCAGTGCTCTGACTACAGTGACCTGACTCTGAATGGTCAAGTTTCTGTTTCACGCTCAACAACCACTCCAGAACTCACCGGCACACGTCTGCAGGCAGACTCTGCGCGTAGAACTAGAGGCCTGCACTGAATCCATCGGTTCTGAAACAGTCGTCATGCATGAGCGACTGGTGTCCGCCAGAGAATTTCCAATTTAAACATTCCGAAAGAAATCATTTTTCGACCAATGATTCAAGGGTTGTCACCGAACTCGGCGGTGACGCGCTTCAGCACAGGTGTGGTAATAGATCTCTCAACCAAGTCAATCCCGGATTCAGTCATTGTTGCCTTGATGAAGTGCACACCGGCAGACCTCACGTAGACAAGCCCTTTCGCCTTTAACTTCTGCAGACTCGCCAATACAATCTGTGTAATCTCGTCATCAGTGAGTTCTATCCCTTTCCCAGGTGTCTGAAGGGTCTCGGTCATCTTCAAGACAGTTCTCATGCTACTAAGCTGTCTTCTCTTGCTGTCGTAGGGATTTGAGTAGAGCCATAGCAGAACAATGAGATCCACAACCTCGAAACCGAGGTCTGGGTTGCTCTGAAGGGTTCTCTTCGCCACAAGCTCCACAATTGGCATGCACATCACACCTCAGATAGACCAATCGCTATTCAATCAATCGCATAGTCACACCAGATTGACCTGGCCCGGATTTGGTTCATAGATCAGTCCGCTCTTCATCAGACGGTTCAGAGACATCTCAACCGAGTTCTGTGAAATCCCCTGACTCTGGAAGTGTCTGATAATCTCGGCAACGTTTGCATTGCCGCCTAGTTTCTCGAGGAAAGCCAGAATCTCCTTGGAGGCGTCAATGGTAGTAGTTGGCAACTGAGTTTCTTCTACAGCCGTGGGAACGAGCCTGACTGTCCACGGCTTCGGGAATATCAATACACCCTGGTTCGACAGCTTGTTGATCTGTTCTTCAACCCAATGCCAGTTCAATTGGTATTCTGGAGCCAATTCAGCCAGTCTGTCAAGAGTGCACGAATTCTCCTTTGCTTCTGTTTCCAATAGCCGCATGAGTCTTCCTATCTTTCCAGCAGAAGATGGACTCTCGCCAGTTTCCATCAGACCTTGCGAGTCTATCACTTCGGAGGGTAGGAGCTCACGTAGTTTCTCTTTGCTTCTCTCAACAGCCCGCTGGAACTTGTCACCGCCTCTTGAAGCATTGAACTCTCTAACTGCAGCTGCGGCAACCTCTCCGGATTCGAACATGGCCTGAGAGGTCTTTGAAATGTCGATGATGTGTCCGCAGTAGCTACACCTCCGTCGTTTTTGCGTCACGGGAGCCGTAGTGAAGTTCTTGCATTTCGGACACATGAACACAAGAAACGGCTTCGGCATAAGTCCACGAGCCTCCTCCACTAGGTCCCCCATTTCGCTATTTAATACCGACTCTCATTAAACACATGAATATCGTTATATTCAGTCGGTCAAGCTGAAGGCCCGGAGACTCCATACATGCCAAAGTCGGCCCGCGAAATTGTGATTGATTACAGACTTTGCAAGGGGTGCCATATCTGTATCTCTGTGTGTCCACACGACGTCCTGAACAAGTCAGATGAGGTGGACAATCGCGGGTTCTTCCTACCTGTTGTTGTTGATTTGAAATCCTGTAGAGTCTGTGGGCTATGTGAGCTGGAATGTCCTGATTTCGCAATCTGTGTCAGTCCTGATGAGTAGGTCTTTCTTCTCTGTGAAACCGATTGTAAGAGCCCATAATACATGAACTAAAATGCCTTCGACAATATAGGAGGAAGTCCAGTCAGAAACAGAGTGAGGTATGCAATTGGAAAACCCCGATATTCGTGTCCTTCTGGAGCTTCGGAAGGAGCTAGACGAGCAACTGTCAGAGCTCACAGACAAAGCTGAGAAGCTCCAAGCATACATTCAGGCTCTTGACTCTATGATTGGAACGAGCAGCTTTGTTACTGCAGATTCGGCCATGCCAACAGCAGAAGAAAAGACGATTCCCATAGAGGCCGCGAGCGTTTCTGAGATTGAAGAAGATCGACCTGTGACTGTAATGAATAAGGCACGCGACCTGGAGTTGGCAACCATTGAAACAGATGGCCAGACTCTCACCATCATACCTGCACCCCATGCTATCTATGACATAAAGCGTGGTGCGTTTGCGAGGTTCTTCGTTGAGCGAATCTTAGGCAAGATGCAGGAGGAAGACCGTCACAAGGTTGAGAATGGGGAGATTGAATGGGAACAAGCATTCGACTTTGAGGTACGCGCCGAGGACGGTATACTTCAGGAGATGACAATTCGCAACTACGGCGATGAAGACCGGTTCAGCGAGATACAGCGGGCACTCAGATGGGCCTTGGAAAAGGTATATCGTGCACGTTGAGCGCGCCAAGAGCAACTCACCTTGTTTTCCGGTGCAAAAGTATTAATGTGCGTGCCAATACCGCTTTGTCGTCTTCCGCGGTTGTAATGAGGAGCGCCATGGACCTTGTCACGTTTTGAGAAGAGCATGGTGGTAAGTCCACAGGTGATTGTATCTGTGATTAGAGATGCGCATGAGTTCTACGTGGAAAACAAGATTGATGAGCGTTACCAGAACATAGCACTGGATTTAGTGAGACGATATGTTTCACAAGAAGGCACGCCTCGCGAAGGTGAACCTCTCTATGGAGCCACGTTGTATGTAGTGACCCGGCATCCGTGGAGTCATCCAAATCCTCTTACCAAGACCGAGTTTGCCTCTAGACTCAGAATGAAGGAGTCTAGTCTAGAGTGGTATACAGACAGCATCATCGAGAGGCTTGGCTTCGTAGTCCTCTACGATAGTAGCCGCAATCCATTCTATGTCGATCCTCAAGGCACCATAATGAGTGTTATCGATTCAATCGTGATCGGCAGTGTTGGTGAAGAGGTTGTCCAAGGAGTTGTCAAAGGTAGTGCAGTGTCACCCCACGCGCTAGCTGACAGAATTGTTGACAAGCTATGTAGTGTCGTAAAAGTGGTTCCTCATAGCTTTGAGCACGAGCTGCACCGTCTTGTACAACGTAAGATCGAGGAAGAGAGCAAGCGGTTGTTGGACCAGCTTGAAGGGGACAGAGAGTCCGTCTAGGTGTTCTCTGGCTGGAGAGTGACCTCCTCCACAAATCGCTTTCCAGCGACTACCTGATCGATTGAGTGAATCACAGCACCTGCCTGTTCAAGAATCTCCTTGATGGACTCGTACTGTAGATCATCACCCTCTAGAGTGATTGTGATGCTCTCCGTGTTCTGATCCACTTCTTTCAGAGAGATATTCAGCCCATTCACGTTCTCATCCCTTGAGAGCATGAGGGCAAGGTCAGTGAGCCTAGGTGTGTGAGGCTTCAGCACGTCAAGAACTATTCTTCTGATGCCTTGAGGCAATAATCCCATACTCCGAAATTGAATCATTGGTCTGGTTGCTTTGCCATCTCGTCAGGAAGACTCCTGTTAAACCTTACGTCGCCGTATTTCGAGGAGTGAATGTCTTGACCCGACCTCTCTGCCGAGCAAATCAGTTCGCACTCCGCCAAAGCGTACCCATTGGTGATTAACGTCCGAAGCCTTATATCACCGATATACACATTGACCCAGTAGTCCTCTACCTAAGACACACGCCGGGACAGGGTAAGGGAAGCAGACTTGAAGCAGGAGCGACTCACACGACAATCTTCTGAGACCACGTCAGTTTCTGGGAAGAAGACTCGAGCGCTCCGAACCAAGACTAATTCTACTCGCCATATCGAAATCAACCTTACTGACTTTAAGACCCATCCACTCTGGGATATTCTTGTTGAAACCGCCAGAGAGAACCCGCGCTACGCCAGTCTGACAGGATACACGAGGGAGGTCATACTGGCGAAGGATCCTGAGATCAGTCCGCAGGAACTAGCTGGTCGACTCTCAGTCACACTCGGGGAGTCAATCGTCATCTTGGATGATGCTAAATCAGAGGAATGAGTTAGTCCAGAAGAGCTCTCTTTTATGTGGGCATGGCCTCAGAACCATTTGAAAGGCTAATGATGAATGAATCCAGGTTTCGAAGTGCCAAGCACGCTAGGACTCTCAGTAAAGAAATCGAACGCCTGAACGCCGAAAGAAGAACCAGGATTGTGCATGTCTGCGGCACTCATGAGGATACCATAAGCCGACACGGACTTCGGTCTTTGCTTCCCGAGGGCATAAAGCTGGTAGCAGGCCCGGGATGTCCAGTCTGTGTGTGCTCCGCTGAAGATGTTGATGTGGCTGTAGAACTCGCACAACAGGGCCATATCATCACCACCTTTGGTGATATGATCCGGGTACCATCAACTCAATCTTCTCTGGCGAAAGAACGAAGTGCCGGGGCTGACATTCGAGTTGTGTACGGCGTCAGTGAAGCAGTCGAGATTGCACGGAGGAACCCCAACAACAAGGTTGTCTTCATTGGGGTGGGGTTTGAAACAACTGCTCCCACTATCGCTGCAGAGGTCTTGAGAGGCCTACCTAGCAATTTCTCAGTCCTGACATCACTCAAGATGATTCCCCCTGCCATGGAGATACTGGTTGGTATCGACGACTTTGACGTTGATGGCTTCATCACTCCGGGACATGTGAGTACCATTATCGGCTCTGACGCTTTTCGACCATTTGCACAGAAGCATCGTGTTCCATGTGTCGTAGGGGGTTTCGAACCGTTGGATGTCTTAGAATCTGTTAGGATGATTCTTCAACAAATCAATGAAGGACGCGCTGATTCAGAGAATGAATACACAAGAGTGGTCAGATCAGAAGGCAATGTTGCTGCTCAAGCTGTCCTGGAGAAGGTGTTTCGACTGGGCGACACATCATGGAGGGGTCTTGGAGTCATCACCGATTCTGGCTACTATCTCCGCGACGAGTATGCAGAACATGACACGCGACTCTGCTTTGAGATTCCCTCAATCGAGTCTGTTGACATCCTGCCAGGATGTAGATGCCATGAAGTGATTCTAGGGATTACTGAGCCCGATGAATGCGACCTGTTTGGCAAACGATGCACTCCAGAGGATCCATATGGTCCATGCATGGTGGGTCATGAGGGTACTTGCAGGATTCGACACGAGTACCCTGAAATCTAACTTCTATTGCCGGTGCTCCTCTCCAAGTCTCTCAATTCAGGTTCCGTATTGACGTTCGAGAACGTGTGAAGGTCAGGATCAATCTCTCTCAGGACAACTGTTGAGATGTACATGACATTCGAAAGACTGTCAAGAAGGTCTTTCATTCTGTACTTGCCGGTTTCAGAAACAACGAGCCCTTGCGAGTATGCGTGTTCCGCTAAGTAGACAGAATGGAGTGGTTCGATGTATCCTGAAGGCCAAGAAGGGACCACTGCTCCATGCCCTTCACGCAAGTCATAGACGGTCTTCAGGAGCTGCACATTTGCCAGCGGAGTATCAACAGGCAAAAGAAGAGTGTACCGAGTACTCGTATTCTCGAATGCAGTGATCGCTCCTGTCAGAGCACATCTCACGGAATCATCAGGATCTGCAACAACATTCGCATTACCCACATTCTGTCTAACAGCATGGATTCCCTCCTCATTGGAAACAACAACTAACACATTGTCTGATAGCTGACTCGCGATTTCATTCATGTGTGAGATTAGGGGTCTTCCTCTGAATTTAGCAAGGCTCTTCTCGGACTTGAACCGTGAGGAGTCACCACCTGCCAAGATCGCCACTGTTAGATCCGTGCTGTTCATCTCTCTACTCGCTTCCTTGCGCGCAGGAATCATGTCAGGTTGTCTGCTCGGTTGAATCGCGAAGTGTTGAAGAACCCTCCGATGACTGACAGTCCTTCGATTCGAATCGACAAGTAACAAGTCGAAGCCTTGCAGGGGCCACAAACTTCCACAATGCAATCAGAAGCTCGATATGAATAATGATTCGTTAACCCACGAAAGAGGAGTATTGACGACGTGAGCACAAATGGAAACGGGATAGTATATAGCAAAAGACTGCGCATCGATTATCGTCCAGTATGTTTCTATTGTAGAAGGCAGTAGCTATGAGAAACAAATCCAAGATTGGACGAAGACGTACTATTCCCGTTGTGCTTCCTAACAGCATCAGGACAGATAGCGACGACGATCTCAGGTTGGAGCTAGTTACCTTGAAGAATGCACAAGTCACAGTTGCGGTTCATATCCAGAGAATAGAGCGAGAGCTCGCTAGAAGAGGTAGCCATACACAAATGCTTGGATACAGTAAAGAGTAGGTCACTATTCAGTGGACTTGGAACCGAAACCAAGATGCCTCCATATTCATGTCCTAGAAGACTCGTAAATTCTTATTGAGACGCAGATGGTGTTTCAGTCTCTTGTGTCACACTATCAAGGAGCGGTGTATCTGGTTTGACCCTATGTCCCGCTAGAACGTTCGCGACATCAGATAGGTCCATTGCTACAGCCAATAGCTCTGTGTAGTAATAGACTGGCAGCTTGAAGCTGGTGCCAAACATTCTATTCACGATTCTCTGTCCTGCCTCAAAGGAGATGAAGCAGGTCGGACAGAAGACTACCGCAGCATCGGGGTTCACCATCATCATGCTGGTCAGCTTCTCCTTCAGAATTGCGAATGATGTGTCAGAAGCTTGACCTCGTACGCCTGCTCCACAGCACATGGTCTTGTCCATGTACTCTAGAGCTTCCATGCCAAGACCCTCCACCAGGCCGT
>JBHLPB010000094.1:0-8705 GCA_048939905.1 Promethearchaeota archaeon | reverse complement strand
CTTCTAACATCGATAAAGACTAGTGGGGATAAGGCCCTCTGATTGCATCGACGAAATCTCATCAAAAGGAGAGATTAGGATGAGCGGCTTTGGCGTTGATGAATCTTATCTACTCTCGGTTCTGCAGAGTCTGATTTCAATCGAATCAACCAATCCTTCTCTTGTGGAGTGGGGATGTGGGGAATCGAAGATTGCCCGTCAGATTGGTGACTATCTTGACAGAATCGGGCTCGAGGTGGACTACCAGGAGATAGATGAGGGTAGAGAGAATGTCATCGGAGTCCTGAGGGGCGACGGGACAGGACGGACTTTGATGTTAAACGGTCACACCGACACTGTCAGCATCACAGGCATGGACATACAGCCACTAGAACCCGTGCTCCGCGATGGAAAGGTGTATGGGCGAGGTGCCTTTGACATGAAAGGTAGCTTGGCCGCGATGCTAGCAGCCGCAAAAGAACTAGTTTCGTCAAATGTCCGGTTGAATGGAGATGTAGTCTTCGCCTTTGTTGCAGACGAGGAATATGCAAGCGTAGGCACCGAGGAGGTCATCAAAGAGTATTCCACCGATGCCGCCATTGTGACCGAACCGACTGGTCTACAGGTGATAATTGCTCACCGAGGATATGCATGGGCGAAGGTAGAAGTGCGTGGGAAAGCCGCCCATGGAAGCCTCTTTGATGTGGGAGTAGATGCCATCATAAAGGCTGGAAAGGTGTTGGTAGCGTTGGATGAGCTAGAAGACAAGCTCAAGACTCAGAATCGTCATCCTCTACTGGGCCGTCCCTCCGTCCATGCTTCTCTCATTCAAGGCGGAACAGAACTGAGCACCTATCCTGACTACTGTAGGATTGAGCTCGAACGGCGAACCCTGCCTGACGAAGACTATCACACCATTGAGGCAGAGCTGAATAAGCTTGTCAGCGACATTGCATCCTCAGACAGGCAGTTTGATGCAAGCTCTGAGGTCTTCTTCTATCGACCCGGACTTGAGATCTCAGAGGACACCGAGATTGTCAATCATCTCACCAGTGCATGTCAGGCGGTCACAGGCACAAGACCTGAGCTCATTGGAGCTCGTTGGTGGACGGATGCTGCTCTTCTCTCAAGAGCTGGAATTCCTGCAGTCCTCTTCGGCCCATCAGGTGACGGCGCTCATTCACCAGTTGAGTTTGTTGATTTTGAGTCTCTGAGGACCACCGCCCAGATTCTCGCGGAGGTCGTTTCATCATTCTGTGGATAGTCTGGGTATTCTAAGACCTTGACAAGCTCAGAACACTAAAATAGGGGACAATCTGCCCACCGACATGTCCATCCAAACATATCGGTGACAATAACATGCAGCGAGAGAGAAGCATACTTGCAGTGCTACTCGTTACATTGATTGCACTTGGGGCTGGAGGATTCTACCTCTTTGGACTCCAGCTGCAATCAAGGAACACATTGACCGTATCCACAACCACAAGTCTCTATGATACCGGCCTCCTCGATGAGCTGAAGGATATGTACGAGGCAGAGCATCCTGATGTGCTGGTTGCCTTCATATCAGCGGGAACGGGTATTGCAATTGAGCATGCAAAGAACGGTGACGCGGACCTTATTCTGGTCCATTCACCATCTCAGGAGTACACCTTCATGAATGACACGTACGGTGTCAACCGGAAGGTGTTTGCCTACAACTACTTCACAATCGTGGGGCCTTCAAGCAATCCAGTTGGCGCAAGCCAGACCCATGCATTGACTACATTGCAGATGATCTATGACTATGGCCATACCCACAACACAACTCTCTGGGTATCGCGCGATGACAACTCAGGGACTAACTCGAAAGAGAAGAAGCTATGGAGTGCCGCCGGTTACAACTATAGCATCATAAAGAACGAGCCCTGGTTTGTTTCATCTGGCACCGGTATGGGTGCGACGCTAAACATAGCCGAGAACCAAAACCTGTACACGTTGTCTGACATAGGCACCTACCTAGCCTATAGCAGTCAAGGCCTTATTCATCTGGTGCAGCTCGTTGACGAAGATGAAACGCTGATAAACATCTACAGCGCCATTGCAGTCAATCGAACGACAGTGCCTGCTGCGAACTTCAGTAGAGCCATGGAGTTCATTCAATGGCTTGTCAGCGAGCCCATTCAGGAGGTCATTGGAGAATACGGGCAGTCCGAATTTGGGCAATCGCTCTTCTCGCCTGCAGTACCAGTGATGGAAACCCAATCCCCTTCATACATCTACTCCTGGATTAGGATGTACGGGTTCTTTGACTATGAGGGGACACTCTACGAATGCCCACCCCCGTGGAGAGATGGAGCTTACTCATTCTATCCATAACACAAATCGGGCACACGTTCACAGATAACCGGAGTTGATCAGTATGTCACTGGAATCAGAACTGCTTGAGATAACACTGCGAAGCCTATTCGTATCAGGAATGGCCGCTCTGATTGCTACTGTTGTAGGTATACCCATAGGGGTTCTCCTAGGAATGAAACGGTTCAGAGGGAGGTCCTTCCTGAAGGGTCTGTTCAACAGTATGATGGCAGTTCCTACTGTCGCTCTGGGTCTAATCCTGTACTTGATATTCTCCAGCTCAGGACCCCTTGGTATCTTTCACATACTCTACACGCCTTATGTGATAATCATCGGGCAGGCCATCCTTATACTGCCAATTATGGTCAGCATAACTTCCGAAACTGTTGAGAATGTGGACCCGGCAATAGGTGAGTTGGCTCTCACTCTGGGCGCCGACAAGACCGCGGCTGCGGCGTCCACAATAAGAGAGTCATTTGGAGGAATTCTCCTAGCCATCTCAGCTAGTTTCAGCCGAGCAATCTCCGAATTAGGTGTTGCTCTGATGCTTGGTGGTAACATCGCAGGCCTAACTCGTGTATTAACAACAGCTATAGCCTTGGACACAACACGGGGTGAGATTGCACTAGGTCTGGGGACCACGGCAATCCTACTGGTTCTTATGATAGCATTCAACGTAGGTCTACGCCTTGCAGAGAAGAGAGTGCGGTGGTGGCTTTGGGAATAGTGGAACTGAAAGACGTGTGTGTCGACTTCGAAGCAAAGCGGGCACTAGACTCCATCAGCCTGGAAATCAGAAAGGGCGAGCTCCTGTCCATCATAGGTTCGAACGGCGCAGGAAAGACAACTTCACTAAGAGTGATGGCTGGGCTTCAACCACCTTCGTCCGGAGAGGTGTTCTTCAATGACGAGCTTGTCACTGAATCAAACATCGAACAAATGCGAAAGCAAGTCACCCTTGTGTTCCAGAGATTGACACTCTTCAGCACTACTGTCTTCAAGAACGCGGCCTATGGGTTAAGAATCCGGGGCATTGACCAGGCAGAAGTCGAAAGCCGAGTGAGCGAGGCTCTTGAGATAGTCGAATTGACTGGTCTGCGAGATCGATTGGCACGCAAGATGTCAGGTGGAGAGCAGCGCAGACTGAGTCTAGCCATGGCATTGGTTCTAAGACCAGCCGTTCTCTTACTCGATGAGCCAACGGTTCATCTTGATCCCGAGAACACCCAGATTGTGGGGCGTGTCTTGCAGACACTCAACAAGCGGTCTGACATGACCATAGTCCTCAGCACTCACAATATCCTTCAGGCACAACTGATGGGTGACAGGATAGCCGTGATTCATCGTGGACGGCTTGAGAAGATAGGGACTGCCCGCGACGTCTTCAGAGCTGAGCTCGATTCCATTATCGGTCAAGAGATGGCCAGCAATGTCTTCTCAGGTCATGCGAAAATGGTGCATGATGGAACGAAGCGACGGCAGCTGGTGAAAGTCACTCTTGACAACAATGTCAGTGTGGAGGCAATCTCGGACATCGAAGGGCCTGTGACTGTGACCATCCCATCTGAAGACATTGTACTGTCTCGCGATACAGTACTCTCTAGCGCACGAAACATCCTGAAGGGCACGATACAGGATATTTCAATCGAGGGCGCAGCGGTGTTTGTGACAGTTGATGTCGGCTTCCCGCTGACTGCGCAAATCACGAGCTCATCTCTAGAGCGTCTTGGCATGAAACTAGGTGATTCTGTATATGCTACTTTCAAGGCAACCTCTGTTCGTACCTACTAGTTCAGAGAGAATCCCCACACCGACATGCATGACAGAACATAACACATAAAACTCTCGAGGGGCGAACCGTGCACATAATGACGTCTGAGTCAGAAACCAGCTCGTCTGAGAATCAGAAGTTGTCCTCGAAGATGAATCCACTGGTGGATAGATTCGGACGAGCTGTGAACTACTTGAGAATATCATTGACTCAGAGATGCGACTATTCATGCTTCTTCTGTCATCACGAGGGTGAACACCAAAAAGGTCCGGAGATGACAGTGGAAGAGATAGGGAATCTGGTTCGGGCCGCCAGCAGACGTGGAATAAGAAGAGTGAAACTGACAGGCGGAGAGGCGCTTCTTCGAGAGGATTTTCTGGACATCGTCAAGAGCGTCGCTCCACTAGTCGATGATCTATCCCTTACGACCAACGGTTCACGCTTGGAGGAAATGGCCTCCGAACTGAAGGACGCCGGACTTGACAGAGTGAATGTCAGCCTACATACACTCGATCCCGCCACCTTCGTGAGAATAACGGGGAGGGACAACCTGGAGGCGGTGAAACGGGGGATTCAGACCGCCGTTGAAGTGGGTCTCAATCCTGTGAAGATAAACATGACCATTCTCAGAAACATCAATGAGAATGAAATCAAGGCCATGATGGACTTTGCCGGCAGAACCGACGCCATCCTACAGCTGATAGAGCTCCAATACATGCCAGAGGAAAACGACGCAATATGGCAGAGGTACTGGGTTGATCTGGAATCTGCAGAACAGAAGCTGGAGTTAGAAGCCTCAGAGGTCAGAAAGAGATCTCTGCATGCGAGGAAACAGTATACTGTTCCTCTGAGTCATGGCGAAGTTGTGGTTGAGGTGGTTCGCCCGACACATAACAGCTCGTTTTGCGAGAGCTGCACTCGACTCAGAATGACCTCAGACGGCAGGTTGAAGCCATGTCTTCTTCGGCATGACAATCTAGTCGATATACGTTGCCTACTGGGTGATGATAACCCAAGTAGTTCAGTTGATGGTGCTCTGGTCCGAGCTGTAGAGGCCCGCGAACCCTATTGGCGAGGAGAGGACTGAACTTGATAGAGGTGACCGAAGAGGACATCTCAATCGATGCAGTAGTTTCAAAGACTCGCCGCCCCTCGATGGGTGCCCTAGTTCACTTCTTGGGAACAGTAAGAGAAATGACTGAAGACCGCAAGGTCGAACGACTAGAATTCGAGGTCGACATAGACCTCGCAACTGAAGAACTTGAGAGAATCAGGGAAGAGGCAATCCGCGATTTTGGTGTAACTGACGTGTCGATTGTACATAGATTTGGAGCTCTGAACGTTGGAGAGAACATAGTTCTAATCGTCGTTGGTGCAGCACATCGCGACGAAGCATTCCAGGGTTGCAGATACGTCATCGAGCAACTCAAAGAGCGGGCGCACATCTGGAAGAAGGAGCACTTTGAGGGGGGTAGCTACTGGGTAGGTGAGAAAGAAATTGAGCGAGAGGAAGGAACCAGTCCGGATGGCTGACATCTCAGACAAGCCAATCTCTGTTCGTGTCGCTGAAGCAGTTGGTGAGATTGTACTCCAGCCCACAACAGTAGAGGCAGTCCGCCTAGGAACCACGAGGAAGGGTGATGTTCTTTCAGTTTCCGAAGCTGCTGGAATCATGGCTGCCAAGAAGACGGACGAGTTGATTCCACTCTGTCATCAAGTTCCGCTGTCGTCTGTAGGCATCACATTCGAGTTCAAGCCAGACCGAATCTCAGCAGTCTGCAGAGTGACTGCTACATATACGACTGGGGTTGAGATGGAGTCTCTTGTTGGAGTCACAATGGCCCTGCTATCCATATGGGACATGGTGAAGTACCTGGAGAAAGGCTCCGAAGGGCAGTATCCAACCGCAAGGCTCGAGGGCATTCGTGTAACCCTGAAGCAGAAGGAAGAGGTGCGATGACAGACGAACATAGACGAGACCAGAAGATCACAACAGGTTTCGCCATTCTTACAGTAAGTGACAGTAGAACAGAGGAGTCTGACAAGTCAGGCCAGTTGGCACATGAGCTAGTCACCGCAGAGGGTCATTCCATCGTTGAGTATGACCTTGTCCCAAACAAAGAAGATGCAATCAAAGAGAAGGTCAGTGGCTATCTGGAGAATGATGGGATTCGTGTCATTGTGACAAGTGGTGGGACCGGAGTGGGCCGGAGAGATGTCACTGTTAGGACTCTTGTTCCCATGTTTGAGAGGCATCTCGTTGGGTTCGGCGAGTTCTTCCGACAGATCAGTTTCGAAGAGATTGGGATTGCTGGCATCTATAGTCAGGCATCTGCAGGCCTGATTGGGAAGACGATAGTGTACTGTCTTCCTGGTTCTAGGAACGCAGTGGCCACCGCACTGACGAGAATCATCCTTCCAGGACTCGGACACCTACTTTGGGAGGTGGACAGATGAAGAAGATGGACCCCTTCAAGCTGCTTGTGTCACAAGAAGAGGCTGAACGCATACTCCTAGAGAATTGCATTCCCGTGGAATCAACGGAGACTATTCCAGTCAGCCAGTCATTGGGACGTGTTCTTGTTGAGGACTTGAAAGCCGACAGATTCGTGCCCCCTTTTGATAGATCCGCAATGGACGGCTACGCAGTAATTGCTGAGGACACTTTCGCTGCCAACGATGAAGACGTACTTCTAACGTTGGATGGTGTAATTCACGCTGGTGAACTTTCGGACAAGGCGGTTTCCTCAGGAAGATGTCTTCAGATAGCAACAGGATCTCCCCTCCCCGAGGGTGCAGATGCTGTCGTGATGGTCGAGTATACAGAAAGGCAAGGCGAGCAGATTCTAATCACAAGACCTGTCTACCCTGGAGCGAATGTTTCCAAGAAAGGGGAAGACATCAAGGAAGGCGACACGGTTCTCCCTCGTGGTAGTCATCTCACTCCTGCAAGAATCGGTACCCTTGCAGCTCTTGGTAGGACAGCAGTCAAGGTCTATGCAAGACCAAGAGTTGTCGTCATTCCAACAGGCAAAGAAGTCGTTTCTCCTGGGACCCCACTTCAACCCGGCCAGATCTACGATGTGAATTCCTTCACCCTTGAAGCAGTTCTCAGTTCCCACGGGGCAAACGTAGAAAGACATCCAGTAGTAGTCGATGAGCAGGCCGAGTTAGAGTCTGCAATTCTGGAGGCCCTGAAATCAGACATGGTCGTCTTGTCGGGTGGGAGTTCAGTCGGTGAGAAGGACCTTCTTGCAGGCATCTTGGAGGGTCTGGGAGAGGTTCTATTCCATGGTGTGCAGATTAAACCCGGCAAGCCAACTCTCTTCGGTGTTCTCAAGAAGACCCCTGTTATTGGCATGCCAGGGTATCCAACCTCGTGCCTCAGTAACGCGTATGTATTCCTAGTCCCAGCGATTCGCAAGATGGCACGACTGCCCGAGCAAGTAGAGAGGACAGTAGGTGCAAAGCTGAGTAAGAGAGTAGTCTCGTCCTCCGGCAGAAGGCAGTTTCTCACCGTGCGTCTTGAAGAGGGGTTTGCGCATCCTGTCTACAAGCATTCGGGAGCAATCACGAGCATGGCCCAGGCTGATGGGTATGTCATCCTGCCAGTCAACCTTGATGTGATTGAAGAGAATGAGGAAGTAACTGTCACGCTGCTAGAGTGAACCACAAGCATATGATGAGGTGGAAGAATGACCCTCACAGCAAATCAGAAAGAACGGTACTCGAGAATGCTTGCACTTCATGACTTCACAGAGAATGATATGGAGAGAATCTTGGCCTCCAGAGTCACCGTAGTTGGGGCCGGAGGTCTAGGCAGTCCTGTTCTTCGTCTTCTAACCGCTCTGGGCTTCGGCCACATCAGGATTGTTGATCGCGATGTTGTCGAGCTCTCCAACATTCAGAGACAGACAATCTACAACACAAGTGACATAGGTACGCCAAAAGCAGAGGCGGCAGCGGCCAATCTCAGTATCATGAACCCCGAAGTAGCCCTAGAACCTATCAGTGCATCTCTAGATGAAGGAAATGCGCACGAACTCTTAGCCGGGTCTGACATAATCATCGATGGACTGGACTCCTTCCACACCCGAAATGCTGTCAATAGAGTCAGCCAATCTCAAAGGATTCCATACGTATTTGCTGGCGCAATTGAGTATCACAGCAATCTAACAACCTTCATGCCTGGTCAGACTGGGTGTCTGCACTGCATGGCTGGAAACGCAGACGACGACCCAGACTATACATGTGCGAATGTTGGAGTTACTCCTGAACTCCTCTCCATAGCTGGTGCAATACAAGTACGGGAGGCAGTTCTCTTGGCTACTGCCCGCGAACCACGACTGAAGGGCAGGCTGATGGTAATTGACCTGTCCTCTCTAACTTTCGATATCTTTGACATCGGCCGTGATGAGGACTGTCCTGTCTGCTCCGTTGCACAGCCTGATGCTCCCACCAGAGTTTCAAAGGAGGTGAGTGCAACAACGCTGTGCTCTGGAACTTTCAGCATAGCTCCTGCGTCAATGACAATTCTGGACATTGAGGGCATTGCAGCACAACTAGATGACAGGTACGACGTCAGGAAGGCTGCTAGGTGGTTGAAGATCATGTTTCC
>JBHLPB010000093.1:0-8711 GCA_048939905.1 Promethearchaeota archaeon | reverse complement strand
ATGGCGAAACCACCAGCAAACATCAGCGGTATCAACAATATCGATGGCAAGTCGGCAAAAACGAACGCAATACCTGTAGCGGCTATTGCTCCGACCAAGAACTGCCCTTCGGCGCCTATGTTGTCAATCTTCGCCCTAAAGGTAACTGCTAGACCAAGTCCAATCAGGAGAAGCGGAATCATCCGCGAGAGCGTTTCTGCAAGTCCATATCGTGTGAAGAATGCAACTCTAAAGATGTTCAGATAGAGTAGTATTGGATTCACACCTTGAAGCAAGAATATCATTGCTACGACTCCAAGCCCCATCACGAAAGAGAGGAGTCTTATCACAAGTGACCCGGCAAGATTCGGCTTCTCACCACGTTTCTTCATCTCCAACTCGATGAAACCGAGTTTCATTGGTCAACAACACCCCCCATCAGAAGCCCGACTTCTTCTCGCGTAGCTGATTCCGAATCAAGTACTCCAATAATCTCTCCCCTATACAATACAGCGATCGTATCACTCAATGTGAGAATCTCTGTGAGATCACTGGATACAAGGGTCACTGCAGCTCCCTCTTCTCGCATTCTCAGAAGCTCCTGCCGTACAAACTGAGTAGTAGCCACGTCCAAACCAAAGGTTGGGTTCTCTGCGATGAGCAGAAGAGGTCGTCCTTTGGGTGGTTGGCGGGACATCTCACGAGCCACAATCACCTTCTGCCTATTGCCACCCGAGAGGCTGCGCACTGGTGCGAGCGGACTCGGAGTCTCAATTGAGAATCTCTCTATTAGAGCATCAGTCTTCTCAATCATGGCTTCTCGATCTATGCGAAGACCAGGAGAGTCCATGTAATAACTCATCATGAGATTCTCCCTTACAGACATGTCGAGAACCAGTGCTCGTTTTCGATTCTCAGGAATCAATGAAAGGCCCGAATCTCTAATCTGCTTGATTGGCTTGTTGGTGACATCTGTTCCATGAAGGAATATGCTCCCACTCTTGACCTCGCGCCAGTGTACCAGGGCCTCGACAAGCTCTCTCTGCCCATTTCCTGCGATACCAGCGATTCCGAGAATATGATTCGCTCGGACCTCAAAACCGAGCGAATTGACAACTTGTACTCCCATGTCATTATTGACACATAGATTCTCTACTTTCAGGACTATGGTGCCTTCCTGCATTGCCTTGCGTTTCAGGTCGTAGAGGACATCTCTACCTACCATGAGCTGGGCTAGCTCGCGTCTGCCCTCCACCGGCTTCTTCTTGAGTTCCCTGACTCGACCCTCGTCTAGCGTTTCGACTACCTGCCCTCCCCTCAAGACTGTGATTCTGTCACTGATTCGAATGGCCTCCTCAAGATGATGCGTGATGATGACGATGCTCTTCCCTTTCTTCTTCAGAATCTCGATGAGTGAGAACAGCCTATCCACCTCTGGCGGTGTTAGCATTGAGGTTGGCTCATCAAGTATCAGGATGTCGGGATCTGTTATCAATGCCTTCAGAATCTCAACGCGTTGCTTCTCTCCGCCCGAGAGCTTCCAGACACTCATCCCAGGATCAAGTTCACCCAAATCATACTCAGCCAATGCTTTCTTGATTTCATTCTCAACAGCTGTGAGCGAGAGAAGGAACCCCCTGGTGAGACTAAGAATGTTCTCAGCAATTGTGTGTCTCTCTACCAGAGTCCTAGTCAGATCTTGGTATGAAATTCCTATTCCGTGCTCGAGTGCATCATGTGGGGAGCGGAGTTCAACTTCCTCCCCATTTAGAGTCACTAGTCCACTATCAGGTTCTCTACATAGATTCATCACGAGAGTTGATTTGCCGGCCCCGTTCTCTCCCAACAGGGCATGAACTTCGCCACTCTTGAGAGTGAATGTCACATTGTAATTTGCCTTTATCTCGACTCCGCCTTCTCCAAAGTAGCTCTTGCAAATGTTCTGCATCTCTAGGACTGTTTCCATGGCTGGACCCTCTTGTCAAGGGGACCAATGTGTCGTCACCAAAAACATCCTAGTCATAGTCTTTTCGGAATCCCAAAAAAAGGGGGGAGGGAGAAGTCATCCCTACGGGGATGCGTCTCCGATAACTCCTTTCACAAACCAGTCCATGGTGAGAAGCTCACCAGTTGTCATTCTGACCCCATCTTGTACTATGAGGTCGTCTGTCTGGTTGTAAAGTGGGCCCGTGAAGGGTTCGAACACAACATTGACGTCCGACATCTGTGCATATCTCGTCATCACGAGGTCATAGACGCTTATTGTTCCCAAGACTGGGTCTGTGAGGTCTATTCCCTGTAGGTCATCAACGAACTCCGTGTTGATTTTCTCTGTGAATAGACCGCCAAGTTCGATACCGCCTTCCTGCAGTAGCCAGAGATAGTCTACATCTTCGAGGTTGGTGTTAGTGTACTGACCGAGGTATATCTTCTGAAGGATGTCCTCATATATGACACCCCAGTCTGCAAGTTGGCCGCTGATACAGCTCTCATTTGCGAAGTACTGCATAGGTGAGTAGTGACTGAAGGCTAGTACGCCAGGGTTCTCCTCTGCCACCTTAAGGACGGTGGGCGAGTCTTCTGTGAACGCCAATACGTCACACCCTGCCGCTATGAGGGCCTCCGCGGCACTTCGTGCTGCAATTGGATCATACCAGTCAGTCAGTAGCCACCTGACTTCACATGTGACCGACGCGTTGGCCTCCTGGGCACCAAGCTGGAAGGCATTGATGTGCCGAATCAGCTCTGGAAGCGGGAACGCAGCCACATAGCCTATCTTCCCAGTCATGGTGAGTGCTCCGGCCATCAGACCATTGAGGTAGTAGAGCTGATAGAAGTCTGCAAAGTACGTGCCGACATTCGCCGCTCTCTTGTACCCTGAGCAGTGGAAGAAGATAGTGTTTGGATGATCGGCTGCAGCCGCGATTGTGCCGTCCATGAAGCCGAAGGATGTTGTGAAGATGACATCGCATCCCTGCTCGTTGACCAGGTAGTCAATCCTGTTTTCTGTCTGGTCCTCTGGCACGGACTCCAAGGCTACTGTGTCAAGCCAATCGTACGTGCTGTTCACGTACAGTCGGCCCTGTTCGTGCGCATGGCTCCATCCGTAGTCCCCAATGGGTCCGACGTAGATGAAACCCGCCTTCAGAGTTTCGGCCTCTGGGCCTGGTCCCGGACCGGGAGCTGGTGCCAGCATCCAACTCGCACCGAAGCCAAGTCCTGCACCAATTATGATGAAGACCACAGCAACACCCAGGACTGTGCTTGAACCATATGTGCTTCCTGACATTTCTGTGAGTACCTCCTCTCCCAACGAGGATACCGTATTCTAACGAAACCCCGCCTAATAACCTTCTCTACCAGTTTCCATTTCAGATGCTGCTCAGCGCGGAGAGAAGTGACAATCGTTAAATGAAGGTCACCCAGAATGGGCAATCATGAACGAGACCCTAGAACTCCTCGACAATCGAAAGTCTTTGAGAGGGTATGACCCTCGACCAGTCACTCAACAACACAAGGACTTGATTATCCACAGTGCTTTCCGTGCTCCGACAGCAGGAGCCATGATGCACTACTCGATAATCGAGGTCACTGAGCAGAAGGTGAAGGATCGGCTAGTCGAAACATGTGACAATCAGCCCTTCATAGCGAAGGCACCTTTTGTACTCCTGTTTCTCGCAGACATGCAGAGGTGGTATGACTTCTTCCAGCACTCAGGTGTCCCAGAGATGTGTGAGAAAGAGGGGATTGATTATGTCACTCCCCAGGAATCTGACCTCCTGCTTGCTTGTTGTGATGCATTGATAGCAGCTCAGAATGCCGTGATTGCCGCAGAAGCATTGGGAATAGGCTCGTGCTACGTCGGGGACATAATGGAGAACATAGAGATACACAGAGAGATGTTCGACCTGCCAAGGTGGGTCTTTCCAATTGCCCTGCTCTGTTTCGGATATCCATTGCCAGATAGGCCAGCACGTGAGAAGGTCCCACGATTCCCGAAGGAATTTCTGTACTTTGAGGACAAGTACTCGCATGTTGATGGCAAGGAATTCGGAACCATGCTCGTTGACATCTTTGGCGAACGGTGGTCCCATGAAGCTGCTCAGAACATGGGACAGAGTATCTACTTGCGGAAGACCGGCTCTGATTTCGCCGCAGAAATGCGTCGGTCGGTCAAGGTTGCCTTGAGAGATTGGGTCGAAAGATAGACGCTTGGGCTGATGTCATCTCTCCTCAGGGAATCGATGAACGGCCATTCTCATTGGCCGACTTTGCCCACTCTGTCTGTAGATTCTTCGCGCCAAGACTATTGGCAACGCTTTTTAGAAACCGCCTCTCCAATCTTGAAACGTCATCGTGGGGGATGATTGTGGTGAAGAGAAGTCGATTTCTCATCCTCATTCTTTCTGCAATTCTGATTGTGTCAATCAGCTTTGGTGATGTACTGGCTGCAAAACCACCTAGGACCCAACTCAGCGTCACGATATCGAGTCCTCAAGATGGAACTGAGGTGGAGGAAGGCAGTTCGTTCACTGTAGACGGAGCCGTCCTTGCAAAGAGGGGTGATGCCGGCCTCGTTGAAACGTTCGTCCAGTATGCAGTGGGCGAAGGCTCGACAGACTTTGTGAATGTAGATGGCATTGGTCTTCAAATCGAAAGTGGAAATCAACCACAGACTGAAACACTCCAGAAGGACGAGTCTTATGCTGTAAGTTGGATTCTGTCTGGAAACCCAGGAATCTACGAAGTACGAATCTACAGTCAAGGTTCGACAGCCAAGTCGGGATCTTCGGAGTCTAGGACTGTGACGATAATCCCCGAGACCAGTTCAGAGATTGAGCTTGTTGACAGAGAGTATGTGGATTCGAGTATTGGCTACGGGTCCGCAACGGGAATGTATTCTGACACATTCTACTCTGACGACCTGTATGAGGTTCTCAGCGAAGGAGTCAACAAGCAGGGCACCAAATCGCCCGACGACGATACAAGCGAGCTGGGATGGATCTTTGAGTTCAATGATTTGCCCATTAGGTTGGACACTAACCTATACATTGAATGCCGTGCTGAATTCCCGAGAAGAGAAACATACTATGAGGGGTTTGCAGTCCAGATAGAGTACCAAGGTATGTGGTTTGACGTAGCAAGAATCTCGGACGAGACACCTGACAAAGTGTATTCCGCAGAGTTGCCAGACGATGGTTGTCAGAGTATAAGGGTTAGAGTTGTTGACCACGATCGGACAGTCGGAGATCGAGTCAAGTCATCATTATACATAGATCAGCTATACTTGGACATTTCTGGTTCCCAAGTGATTAATCCGGGGGTTGAGTTGCTCTTTGGTGGGAATCGCTTCGACTATACCGTTTCAACGTGGGAACTTGCGTCTGACACATGGTACTCTGATAGGTCATTTCCACTGAAGTATTATGGTGAAGGGGATCACACTGGTTATGCGGGTGTTGGTGAGATTCTTGTGATAGATGTGGATGGTGATGGCAAGAATGAAGCCATAACGGGAGGTCAATACACTCAGATCTTCGAATGGATAAATGGGGCCATGATTCCAACGTACACAATCGTGCAGCCGGGAACCGGACCAAAGTCGATTAAGTCAATTGCTGCAGCAGATTTGGATGGAACTGGTGGAACGGACTTGGAACTCCTTGTTTCCTCTCTCAACTGGGACATCCACACATCAATCTTCAAGAAGATTGGTGAGGTGTACGTTCCAATATTCAATATCTCTTCAGACTATCGTCGAGAAGTTGGAGGATGCGTTTGTGCTGTGGGTGACGTTGACGGAAACGGAGACCTCGAGTTCATTGTTGTGGAGGAGTTTCCCACCAGTAATCTTGACGACGGTCTCTTGCTGCTCAGGCTGTTCGACTACCAAGGTGACACGTGGCAGGAAATAGCGGATTACTCGTTTGAATTGGGGGTTCAGAACTGGATAGACAATGCACAGATATTGGATTTAGACAATGATGGAGTAGATGAGATCTTCATCCATCATAGGAACAATCCTCCTAAGATCCTAGAATACTCCAATGGGCAGTTGTCCAAGATCTGGGAGGCCCCAAGGCTTGCCATGGCTGCGAAAGCAGGAAACATGAGAAACAATGGTGAAATCCAGATCGTTGCCGCCGGGTACCTCGGACCGGAAATTGGAGTGGGCTTCAATGTGTATGAGTACGTCGACGGCGCCTTCAAGAACACATTCAATTTCTCTTCGCCTGCGTTTCAAGGTTGTGCATATGATGGACTAGAGCTCGGGGACGTTGATGGAGACGGGCAAAATGAGCTGGTGTTCTTGTATGTGATTGATGTCAACAGTCCACTTCAGAACACCATGTTCTCAATATTCAGGAATACAGAGCTAGTATTCACAGGGGACACAGGATATGGAACATCGGAGGTTGTCGCCATAGGTGACTATGACAACGATGCGACGTAGGCGCAAGGCAATGTAGTTTCAATCGACCTCATGTTGGTCTGGTTCCAAGTTCAGAGAATGACGAAACAGAAGAGCGAGCAAGGGGAAGCTGAAGGAAGGAAGATCGAAACTCACCTCTCTCACCATGATTGACAAGGCTTTTTGCCTACCATGCCCCCAATCCTCTGTTGGTTAGGGGCTATCGAATTTGAGAAGACTGGTGTTGTTGGCAATCGCGGTACTCCTTCTGACAAGCAAACCTGCTTCAGATATCAGTGCTGAAACCACGACCTCGTCTAAGGACCTGGGGTGTGCTGCTGCTGACCGCCTTGGTGACATCTCCCATAACAAGGGTAGTCTTCTCTTCGCAGAGCACTTCCAGAGTGCACCCCTTGGCTACAACAGCTCTGAGTGGAATCATATAGAAATCAATGATCCTAGCTTCGCCTGGAAGGACGGAGAAAGTATTGACCTGTGGGGAGAGCAGTTCAAGAGTGCGCTCTTGAGGTCTAACCGGGACTTCGGCCCTGGGATCATCACAGAAATGAACGCATCTTTCACAAAAGGGACCTGTTATTCCTTCATCGGTTGGTGTGACAAATGGCAAGACACTCAGAACGACTGGATAGCCAATGGACGACTCTGCCAGAACGGAGTATTCATTGACTGTTGGGATGGCGAACTGTTCCTTGTCGCCTACTCAGAGGGTGACAGAACTGTAACAAGCATTGAAGCAGCCGACCTGAATGGGTGGCAGATTATCAGAATTGAGTGGACCGAATCTGTCGTCCGTCTTGAAATTGACTCGACACTTGTTGCATTTGTATCTCGGACAATTCCGCAGTCGCCGCTGCCGATGACATTCATGGTTTCAGGACACCATAGCCGAGTGGAACCAGGTCGACTGAGTTTGGAATCAGTGGGCGTCTATGACTACCAGAGAGAATCCGAACCTTCAGATCCGGAAATCGTACTACTCCGCCCAGAGAACAACTCCATCGTATACCCCCGTGACATCTTGGACTTTGAGGTGCGCGGAACCGCCACCAACTTATCCTGTTCATGGGAGAAGGGGCCGTTCTTCAAAATGGACTCTCCGTGGGACACCATGGTTCCCGGTGTCATGATTGGCGGACCATTCACATTCCCCGCTTCGATACATCTAACTGTCCAAGCAACAAGCCCTGAGGGCCATACGTCAACAATAGTCTATGCCTTTCAAGTTGATGAGCGTGAGTTTGAGTTTGGTGTCTGGGAGATGCCAACACAACCAGTTGTTGACGGAATTGTGGATGAGTACGAAGCAGAGCAAGCAGGTCTGTTTGAAGTCGGCTTCAGAAGCGAATGTGGCGAAGAAGTTCGTGTAGATCTCTTGACTGGTTTTACTTCAGACAGCCTTTACGTGGCTGTTGAGTCACCCATTCCCGACTCTTTTCACTCCAGAGCAATTCTGTTTCTCGACGTAGACGCCGACGGTTCGTGGAACATGCAGACTCCGGACTTGGGGGTTTCCATCGCTTCACCTAGCGCAGATAGTACCTACACGGGCGTCTTTGGATTGAGTGATAGCTTGATTCCCAACCTCATGACTGCCTCATCAGAAGCAAGTGACATAGTAGTATATGAGTTCTTGATTCCGCTAACGGATCTTAGTGTCGATAGCTGCGAGGGGATTGCACTTGCTGTGCAGCTATTACACGGCGGCTACAATCTTGATTTCCCTGACAAATACAGCTTGGGACTAGTGTACAGTCTGGGCGTTCCCGCCCCAAATCTGGAAATATGGCAATTTGGCCTTCTTGTTGCTGTACTTTCAATGACAGGAGCGGTCTTTGCTGTCTTGGTCTACAAGTCTCGAAAGGAAACTCACTACCTTGAACGTACGTTTCATGACGAGCCCCTGCAGAGAATCAAGATTCTCCTACTCTCATACGAACGCATAGATCTGTCAAGACTGTCCCGCATGGTGAATATGGAGAGTCATGTTGTAGAATCCCTTGTAGAAGACTTGATTGAGAAAGGGTTCCCGGTATACCGTGTAAACAGCCAACTTGTGCGGTTCCGCAAAACAACTGGCAATGATGAGAGCAACATTCCGTAGCCTTTGGGTGTGGTCAAGGAATGAAGTAGACAATACCATGTCATTGACTGTTGCAAAGCAATCAATCAGCTCGTCTTGTCCGCTCTCAGAAATCGGCAGTATCTGCATACCAAGCTTTCGGGGTCATTGAGGAATTCCATGAACAGCTCTAGAGGATGTGTGTTGGGAATCAGCTGAGTAGGAGGGCGACCTGGTTTC
>JBHLPB010000092.1:0-8788 GCA_048939905.1 Promethearchaeota archaeon | reverse complement strand
ACCAACTCTGGTGCCGACCTCTGGTGTTCGATTCGAAGACCAAGTGAGAGTCATCAGGGCCTATGTTGTACTGAGCAGCAATGGAACTGAACCTGTTCATCTTCATGAGGTCAAGGGGATAACGAGACTGGCACGGTCCCAGATCTCTGGCCTCAACTCATTCATGGTTCAGCTTGGCCTATTAGAACAGGTGAGCAGAGGACACTACAAGCCAACCACGGCCGCAGTGAACTTATGCAGCAGCAATCCTGGCGACGAGGACTTCAGTCAAGTCACAACAGTACTTGAGAACTCGGCCTTATTCTCACTCGTTCAGCAGTACTTGAGAGTCCATGGAGGCGGGTCCAGTTCAGGACTGATTGAGTACATCATGGAGAAGGCAGGAACCGAGGAGACCTATCGAGTACAGAGCGCAGTGGAATGGCTCATCAGAGCAGGGTTGGTTGAACGGGGCCAAGAATAGGACTTCAGACTCAAATGCCCTAATGCCCTAACGGATCCGGGTTGCTTCATTCGGGCCAAGACTGGGGCTTCATTGCAGTCCCAGCATTTAACTCGCTTACTCAATCCTTAGACTCTCTGAAACCGCAAGCGACGGCTGTGTAGGTTCTTCATGAACCTCTGGATCCCAGTATAACTCGTCACAGAAGTCTCCGCTGAACAATGTCTGCGTTCGCCGTATCTGGACATTTCTGTTTCTACGGTTGGCAATTGTCATGTTAGTATAACACGTGGCATAATAGGCCAGCTCAGGATCGCTGACGTGCTTCAGAGATTCGTGCACAACGCACTTGTCGAATCTGGCAAGAATCATACTGTCATCAAGGTCAGCAACGGTGAATGAGTATCCACCAGTGTCCGGCAGGCTCCCTATAAGTCCCTGTCTGAACTGCTTCATCTTGGTGGTGTCCGGTTCATCCGCTGCACGTCTATCTGCTATGTAGTCAACCGTATCCTTGTACGTGCTGATTCCTTCCTCTCTCCCCACGAGGTCAACAAGGACCTTCACGACGCTGTAGAAGAGGATGTTCTCCGCCCTTTCCCGATCTATGTACAACACAGTCGTTTTTCCTGGTGTCTGCGCTTCGGTGTCTTGATCCCTTAGGTGACTGAGAATGAACCTAACAGCAGGATGAAGAAGATCCGTCATCTCGGCCAGGCCAGGAAACTCTTGTTCAATCACATCAATGCCAATCGTACCAGAGTCAATGTTTGCTGTTCCTTCGCTTTCAGACCATGCCGAAATGACATGTTTGGCGAATTCATCAAGGATTTCTTGTCTACTCTCTTTAATTGACTCCAAAGTGTCATCTAATCGAGTGAGTATCCCTACTGTGAGTGCATGCAGATCAATCTCGATTGTGGCCTCGGGATTGAATGCATTGAAGACCTCGTAATCAAGCTTCACGGCGCAATCAATCCTGAACTCAGCTATTAAGGCCGATGTCTTACGCAAACCTAAGTTGGGAAGTCTTCTGGAAGCGGTGACCAGAATACTGAATGCAGATCGTACTGACTTGAATACCGGCGCGCTTATGAGCAGAATGCCTGATTATGTACTACTCTCGAGTCTGGGGTCTGCGCTGTGTACGAGCACTACGAGCCATCAGAGCGCGTGTTCGTGGATAGAGAAGAGTATCTCGATTGGATGACCAAGGCACTGGAGCGCTGCAAGGAGCGGAGCGTTGTTCTTCATCTTCGCGGAATCGGGGGGATTGGAAAGAGCTCGCTTATCGACCATTGGAAGAACACAATTGACGAGGCCGTCCGCCTGGATTGTGAGCATTATACTGAGTTCTATGACCGGTTGAATGTAATCGCGAAGGGAGCAGTCCTTCTCGGTGTCAATCTACGTCGTTTCGATGTTCTCTGGCAAATCAGACAGCGCTTTGTAGAGGGCGTAGAACCTGTCAAGGAAGAAGGCCGGGAATGGGCAAAAGACATTGCCATGGCTATTCCCTTCATTGGTTCTCTTGCGAGCATCGGTAGCGCCATCAGCGCCGCTGGCGGCAAAGTGGCTCCGAAGCTGAAGAGCAGGTACGGCGATGTGGCAAAATGGCTACAGACTCGTCTTGGGAAAGACCACGTTCAGAAACTTCTCGAGATTCTTTGGAAGGAGCCACGACACGCTGAGTTCCTGTACCTTGATGCTCTGCTGGAAGACCTGAACAACCGTAAGACCTCTGAGCGACCCATTGTGTTCTTGCTAGATCACTCGGAGCATGTTGACGACGAAATATGCCGGTGGCGCTATCGCGGCAGAGATATCACTGAGACAGAGCTCTGGTACGTGTTCCTGAGTTCCTTGTCTAACTGCGTTGGTGTCGTGGCAAGCAGGCACGCCCTATCTGGTGAAACAGGTGAAGAACTGGAAATCGAAGTATCCGAGCTCACAGAACTTGACAGAGAGAGCTGTATCGAGCTCCTTGAGCAACGTGGGATCGACCATAGCGGGCTTCAGGACAGAATCGTCAGTGTGAGCGGTGGAAACCCCTTCGTGATAGGCGCGATATGCGACCTTGCAGAGTCGGGAAGCCTATCGCTCACTGATGTGGAAGACCTTCGTGCAGAAACCCTTGAGGCAGTGCGACTCAAGACTTGGAGAAGACTATTCGGCCAATCTCAGGACCTCTTTGAGTTGGTTGAGAAGGCAGGCCTTGTCCCGTTCTTCAACCGGCGAATAATGACCATAGTTGCACCAGTCATGAGAACGGACCAATGGGACAGATTGACTCGTCTGAGTTTTGTCAGGGACAGAGGGGACGGGACCTGGGTGGTGCATGATCTAGCAAGAGAACTGATCGTTGCTGAACTTGGTCAACGGCTACAGGCCTTGACAGATGAAGTGGCCACGAGACTCGAAGAGTCATCGGCTGCTGAATCTGATTACCCTCTTCTAGGACTGGCCATATCCACTCGAGCACTTGTGTCAGAGAGGGATGCAGAAGCAAGACTCTTGCCAATCTTCGATCAGTTGATGTGGAACTTTGCCTTCTCCGACGTTCTTGAGCTTGTTGATGCTGTTAGGATCGACACGAAGGAGGGTCAAGCGATTGTACAGGGGCTGAGAGGAGGCGCTTTGGCTTGGATGAACAGGGTGGCAGACGGGGAACATGAACTTCGGAAATCCCTTGAAGCATTTCGAGAGCTCGGTGACACGATTCCAGACGAACTCCTAGTGCATAATGCACTAATGTTGAACTTACTCGGTTACCTGCTCTACCAGACACAGAGAGATTCGGAGGCGGAGGAGTCTTTCCGGGAGTCTCTCAAGATCTACAGAGAACTTGATGAGAGGACACTGGGTTTCCGCCCCCAGGCCATGGCTATGGTTCTACTTCTCTTCGGTTGGTTCCTGTTAAGCAGCCATAGACCAGAAGAGGCTCTAGGAACACTCAGAGAGGCACATCAGCTATTTGAGGAATCCACCCGGACTGCATCATTACACGGTACACGGGCAATCACGAATTCTCTGAATGCAATCGGAACCGCATTGGGCATGATGGGTAGGACTTTAGAGGCTGAAGAAATCCATCGGGATGTTCTTAGAATCTGCAGAGAGCTGGCCACCGAACGACCAGAGATTGAAGTACTTGTAACCTCCTACTATACCAACCTTGGCGAAGTGCTGAGAACGACGAGCAGACCACATGAAGCAATTGACCTATTTCGAGAGGCGTTCCGGCTGACTAAGAAATCGGCAAAGAAAGAGCCCGAAGCGTGGTCGAAGAGTCTGGTACTGAATCTCAACAACTTGGCACTACCTCTATGGCAGATTGGCAGGTTCGCAGAGGCTGAAGAGAAATATCGAGAGGCTCTGGCCATGTCAAGAGAACTCGCTGAGAAGACTCCTGATGCATTCTTGAGTGTCCTCGCTTGGACTCTTTCCGATCTCGCTGTTCTGCTCAGGCAGACGGGGAGAACATCGGAGGCCGAGGAGGCACTTCGCGAGGCTCTTACCATATACAGAGGGCGTATTGCCAGCTCCCCAGGCAAACATCTGAGTTTCCTATCTTGGAATCTCAACAATCTCGCTGTTCTATACAGGCAGACTGGTAGAATCTCAGAGGCTGAAGAGGCCTATCAAGAAGCACTTGATATCGCAAGAGAGATTGTCCGCGGAGCTCCAGAGGCCGTCTTCCTGACAGACCTATTGGCCACCATCCTCAACAACGTCGCCGTTCTTCTAAGACAGAACGGAAGAACATCTGAGGCTGAAGAGACCCTTCAGGAGGCTCTAGAGATCAGAAGACGACTTGCTACGAAGTCTCCCGAGGTCTTTCTCCACCGAGTTGCCACTACACTCAACAATCTTGGTGTACTGCTGTTCGAAACAGGTAGAACATCGGAGGCAGAGAGTGCGTTTGGAGAGGCGCTCCAGCTGCGCAGAGAGCTTGTTGAGAAGTCACCAGAATTGCATCGCCCCGGTGTTCTATCAACTCTCAACAACCTCGGCATTGTACTGAAACGAACTGGCCGAACAACGGAGTCGGAGAGCGCGTACGTTGAGGCAATCAATATCGCAGAAGACCTGGTTTCGAAGGCACCAACAGTCTACCAGCACGAACTGAGGAGAACCCTCTGCAACTACGCAATCTTCCTAAAAGACATCGGAAGCACAGACACTCTAGAGAAGACCATGACCAGACTGAAGGTGCTCGGTATCGAGAGTCTGCCTGAGAGTGAGGAGTGGTCAGAAGAAGAGGAGGAAGAGGCCAATCCGTCAGCGGCAGTATGAAACACTCAAGAACCTCTCGACGTCCCCTCTCAGACGAATAATCTAGCTGGCAGAGAAGAGGTGGTGGACCACTCAGTCATGAGATTACCCAAGGCGAAATGAGTTCCTTGTCCCCTTTCGGACATGCTTCACCGTTTCTTTGCGTATGCTAGGACGGCGATAACGGCCAGAATAAACACACCGACAAGGACAACCACAACTTCAGCTGGAAGCAATTCCGTGGTTTCGGCTGCGAGTCCGTGGGCGTAATAGATGTCCATCTCGTCATTCCTGCCGTCGGACCAAGCCACGTGCGGAATCCCATCTTGGTCAAGCTGAATAGAGAAGTACTCTCCGGGTCTGGTGAATGAGCTTGAGGTATTCATGTTAGCTATGGCTATGGGGTCGCCGAGGACTGGAGTATTCCTCTCTACACCTGTGAAGTTGACAGTACGGTAGTATGGTCTGTAGTACCCCTGCTGCTCATCATAGTATGCAATATGAAGACGGCCACTTGAATCAATAGCCATCTCAGGGTTCCACTGGGTACCTTCAGTAGTTGGATTGACTCGTAAACGGTCACTCCAGGTCTCGCCGTAGTCGTCAGAGTAACGAAGATAGACATCAAAGGAACCTGGACCGTACTCAAAGCCATCTGCCCAAAGGACGTAGACCCGGTCACTATCATCGACCCGAATGACCGGAATGGTAAACTTGCCTAAGTCGCGTGTCGAGTAATTGCCATCATCGTTCACAAATTGCCACTCTGTGAAGGATTCGCCTTGGTCCAAGCTTCGTGAAAAGCAGAGATTCCCCCACTCCAAGCTGTCGGGCTCTATCCATAACCATGCGACGAAAACGTGTCCCTGATTACTCAGAGTTATGTATGGACCATGATGCCATCTCGACAATTCGGTGAGGGTAGAAACTTCCTGGAAGGTGCCTCCTCCATCTGTGGAGCGCGTTAGACGTAAAGTAGTTTCTCCAATCCAGGTGGGATCGTCTGTATCACTGTAGACTACGTATATGGTGCCATCGTCGCTGATTGCCATAGTTTCTTTGTCAGCAGAATTGTCGCCATATGATGCAGTCACTGGTGCCCACGTAGCACCATAGTCATCACTTCTGGCGACGGTGATCTGCGAAAGTTCTGGCCCCTCAATCGAGTACTCGAGATACGCATAGTAGATGCTATCATCATGCCACACCATCCAAGGGTCAGATTGCCCGGTCACTCCACTCGTAAACATTGGCATGTCGTATGGTTCAGTCCAATTAGCACCTCCATCAACTGACTTCGACACACTTACACGTACGCCTGCACCATTGTGTGTATACGCGTTCTTCCAACCTGCAAAGATTGTTCTATTATCACTGATAGCTATCGAAACCTCAACATGATGAGGATATGCTGAGTCATCTGTCGAGAGCAGCACGTTCTCAGAGAAACCCACGACTTCAGGCAGTGGTCCTGTGATGCCATTGGCACTCGACACAACTAGCCAACCTGTTTCGAGAGGCAATCCGGATATTGTGACAAGTAGAAGTGAAACAACCAACGACGAGAACTTGTATGCCAATCGCATAGGGTAGCCACTCTCCCCAAGATAATGGCCACTACGATATGCTTCTAGGAGAACTTAAGCCTTGCAGAAGTGAAATTCGGAAGTGTATTGTGGCTACCTCTTTTACGACGTGGTGGGTGTAGCTTGTGGCTCTTTCTACTCCGCTCTGTGCACGCCTGTTTGGCAATAGCAGGCCATCCCATCATTCATCTGCCCGTCGTCTGAGAACCGCCAAGACAATCACGATGACTGCTACTCCTCCCACTCCTGTCCCAAGGGCAAACGTCAAGGCTGGATCAAGGCCTTCTGTTCCTGTGGTAGTCGTCATTGTGGTTTCGAGAACTGTGATAGAGAAGACAGCAGAGATGGAGTTGCCATATCGGTCAAAGACTGCGATGCTCAGAGGATAGACGCCGGGTTCCAGAGTAGTCGCATTGACCAAGCGAGCTGTGCTTCCTTGAGCATAGAAGGTCGCAGTGAGTGAGAAGTGGCTGGTGTCATTGAGTGTCCAGTGGTCGATTCCTGAGAGGTCTCCGACGGGCAACTGATATTCAAAGCCCTCACCGTGCTGAAGGACCTGGTCAGAAGGTTCGATTATCCAGTGGGGTGGAATGGTGTCCTGAATGGTGACTCGGAAGCTGCTTCTAACGGTCTGGCCTCGCATATTCGTACCTACTACCTCAAGTCCGTATACGCCAATCGGGAGAGAAACCCAAGAAGTGACCACACCTTCACTGTCAATACTGAACAGACTATTGTTCAGGGACCATGTCAAGGGAAGATGCGTTGTGGCATTCAAGTCGCAGATTATGAGGGACCCGAACTCTATGATTCTGTCCGTCGGTGACTGTGTCCATGTGGGTGGAGTCGGCACATTGACGAGAGGATGGAGGTCTGAGTTGCCCGTGAACGTGTAGGGAGTATCACCAAAACCATCCTGATTCGCATCAGTCCCTGTATAGTCCGACCAGTAGTTGTATTCGAAGACATTGCCAGATCCCTCGTCAATGCCATTTGTAGAACTGTCCGCAAAGACGTTCCATCGGATGTCATTGAGGTCACTGTCGTTATCGATGTAGATGCCATAGTCGGTGCTGCTGGTGCAGGTATTGTCTAACAGAGTGTTGGAGTCTGAGCCAAGGATGTAGATGCCGATGTTGTTGCTGCTTGTGCAGGTGTTGTTGACCAGTGTATTGAAACTGGACCTTAACAAAGCGATACCAACGTTGGAGTCGCTTGTGTGACAGAGTGTTGGAGTCTGAGTAGGTATAGAGAAGGATGTTGATGTTGCTGCCTGTGCAGTTGTTCCTATACAGACCGTTTGACGTTGAGAAATCGAGGCAGATGCCGACGTAGTTGCCGGAGCACGTGTTGTTGATGAGTTCACCGTTCGACACGTTGTACAGGTAGATCCCACACCCTGGGTCCACACTGGCACCGGTCAGATTACAGTCGCGAATCACAAAGTGCACCCGGGTGTTGCTTATGCTGATGCCACGACCGGGGGCCCCACCAAGGTCGATTTCCAGACCGTCAATGATGTACGGGTTCAAAGAGGAACCATTACCAGGCCATCCCTCTGCTGAGGCCGTGGCAGAGAAGTTGCCATCCCCATCAATATAGACTGGACTGTGAGGGGTTCCTGCAAAAGTCGCGCCTTCGTTATCAGTTGACCAGCTCGGTTCCACAGCTAGATATGAGGCAGGCAAGGAGCTCAATAGAAACATGATGAACATTGACAGAGCAACAATCCAGTATACTCCCTCCTTGTTGCGCATGTACAATCTCTCCTTCGCTGCGACGAACGCGGTCGAGGTCTGCTCATGCCAGTATAGGGTCAGGAGTCAATGCCGTGCTGCTGCCTTCTCTCTCCCTCGCAACACTCCTCATACAATGCCCGGGTTTGCTTATTAATCAGAGCAGAGCGAATTGCTGGGCTTCTTCGGAGCAGTCCGGAAGTCCTACGTCAAAGCTCCGGACATAGTCCAGTTCACAGTGTTGTCGCATCTATGACACGCCGATCTAGTGCATGTTTCACTCCTAGGTTGCTGTGAAACGACGGCTTTTATTCCCAAAGACCGATGACGATATGGGTATCCGAAATTGGCCCAGATAAGCACGCCAAGGAAGTTTGTATGTTCACTCCTTGTCATATTCTTGCTGGGAGTAATCCCACTCTATCCAGATCCAGCCATTCTTGATGCGTCGAGATCGATGAAGGCAGGTCTTGCGTCTGTCACACGAGACTATTGGCCGACAGATGACTGGATAACGGACTTTCCCGAGAATCATGGGATGGACTCGGGAATACTAGAAGAAGTTGAACGTACCATAGACCGCATGGATTACGCTATTGATTCTGTGGCTGTAGTCAGAGAGGGATATCTTGTCTACGAGTACTATGGAGAGGATTGGGATGCAGACGACATCCATATGATTCAATCATGTACAAAATGCATCACCTCTACACTCGTCGGAATCGCCATTGACCAAGGCCTCATCGAGA